>NZ_JBNHEP010000089.1:0-42791 GCF_050015995.1 Dapis brunnea BLCC-M229
ATAACGTCTTAGTTTCAGTCTAAGAGGGAAAAAGTCTCTCAAAGTCTGAAAATTTCGGTAGGTTGGAGAAAAATCTCTGAGGGTTAGAGAAATAATCAAGTTGAGAAGTTTTGGCTATTTCTATTTGGGAGTGAAAAACTATAACGTCTTAGATAAGTCTCAAAATTTTGGTGGTTTGGGAAAAATCTCTGAGGGTTAGAGAAATTTTGAGAATTTTAAGCACCAAGTGTTGGAATTATCTACCTTCTAACCGTGATAACTGCCTGGTTTGTTGAGCGTACATTTCTCGTAAAATTAAACCAGGGTCTACCCAGCGTCCCCCATATTTTAAACCCCAATGAAGATGGGGACCACTGGTTCTACCAGTCATTCCCACTCTCGCTATTCGACTCCCAGCAGGCAAAACTTGACCTTGAAGTAGCATAATTCCACCACCACGGTCTACTAAATAACGACGTCCGTTACGAGTTTCTACACTTCCTTGAACGTGACAATAGACGTGTTCCCAATAACCTGACTGAATTACAATGCCAGTACCACACCGACCGTCTTCCCAAACTTCGACAACTTTGCCAGTCCACCAACTTCGGATATAACTTCCTAGGGGAGCTGCTAAGTCTAATCCATAATGAAACCCTCCACCACGAGGGCCAAAGGGTGATGTGTATCCTTGAAAGTTTTCTACAGGGAAGGAAGCGTTTTGCCAGTTGTTGACGTAGGCCATTTGTTGGTTGGTAATTTTGGCTTCTTGTGCTTTGACTAATTCTTGTTTTATTCCTAAAGTTGCTATACCAAGTGCGATAAATCCTAGTAGTAATAATTTTTTTTGGGGGTGACGTAAAGTTTGTTTGAAGGCTGTAGATAATGTATATAGGGGATTTTTTCTAGGATTTAGCATATTTTTTTAGTTTTAAATCATTGATGGCAATGGATAATTTGATACACCTGAATATTCTGGAAATATGGAACGGAAATTTAGTGGTTTTGTGATCAGTAAATATGATTGTTAGTTCTCAAAATTGTGATGATTGATGAATTGTCGATTGATAATTATATTATTAGGTGGTAATTAGCAAAATAAAGACAGGTGGATAGGAGTCATTTCAGTTATCAGTTATCAGTTATCAGTTATCAGTTATTAGTTATCAGTACCTCCTACTGAATTAGGAGACTTGAAATACTGAAGTTGATTTTTTTCATCTCCTTAAAAGAGGAGAGTTGAGACCTTGTTTTTTGGTCAAGATGACAAAATCATTTAATACCCGGTGTATTGTACAGTAAGAAGTAACTTTTTGAGACGAATTTAAGTACAGTTTTGTGTGATTTTTGTTGATTTTCTCAAAGCTGGAGAGTTGTATCGTAGAGTGGATCAATAATAAAATAAAAATAAAAAATAAAAAACACAAGAAATCTATAACAGGACTTACGCAGGGGCACTATATATAGAGTGCAAAAACTGTAGCACTATAGTTTTTAACACTACATACATGGTATCTGCGTAAGTCCTATATAAGTTGTTCAGTATTTATAGTGCTTTTCAGGTAGATGAACCCACAGTCAAAACCACAACGCTTTTAGAGAGGCTCTATGGAATCTCCCTACTGTGTTCTACTCAAATTAAATCAGATCCTTTTTCAGGAGAGGAAATACACTTGATTTTTCCTTTATGATGTTCAACAATAATTTGATAACTAATTGATAACCCTAAACCTATACCTTGACCAACTGGTTTAGTAGTAAAAAAGGGGTCGAAGATTTTAGAGCAATTATACTCTTTGATACCCAAACCATTATCAGAAATATAAATCCCAATCCAATCATTTTCTAATTTTTCTGTTCTGATACAGATTGTTGGCTTTTCTTCTGCAAATTTGTTTTGATAAAATTTTGTTTCTAGTGCATCAATTGCATTATTGATAATATTCATTATCACTTGATTTAATGCACTAGCATAACAATGAACTAGAGGTAGTTGACCATAGTCTTTAATTACTTCAATGTGAAAAGGCTGATTTTTTAAATGAGCTTGAAGAATAAGTAAAGTACTGTTAATACCTACATGAATATCTACATAGATCGGCTATAACAACCTTTTTTTTATCAGGTAGAATTTTTGGTAAATTCTATACTTTTCTGAAATTTGCTATAATTCAAGGATTTAAAATTTTGTTGAATAATATAATTTAGATTTTAAAAAATGATACTTGAAGAAATTTTTCCCTTTAGATTGGCCATAGATGCAACAGCGATCGCAGGTTCATCTTTGTGGTCTTTGGCTTTATATTGGGGTTTTTCCCCTCTGAGTGAGTGGGTGACATTACAGCTTAACCGTTGGTTTAATTTTGCGGAAAGAGCTTTGTATACATCCGAGGAAGAATTTGAAAGAACGCGCAAAGCTAGAGAATCTCAAAATGCTTTTTATGCTTCTATCTTTAGTATTGTGCCTTTTTTAATAGTAGGAAGTTTATGCAATTGGGGGGTAGAATTTGGTTTAGATAAAAGTTGGTCAATTAGTATTGGTATGATTACTTGTGTAATTTGCGGTGTTTATGAATTAGGAAGACGAGATAGTCAATCTTAAACGAGGCAGTATTCAACAATTAATAATTAATAATTAATTATTACAAATAGGTAATTCAAGAATTAATAATTAAATAATTCAGGTTTAAAGCCTCTCCTTGGATAGGGGAAAAAGCGGTAGAGGGATGGCGAGGAGACCTCGCCATCCCATCCTACGGAATGCTGCCTCTTGCCTCCTCCGGAGGAGCTGGGCTTTTCATGTCGCGCAGCGAAACAGAGGAGCTTCTTCTTGCAGAGGAGCTGGGCTTTTCATGTCGCGCAGCGAAACGTAAACGATCGCTTTTTCTGCATGAATGGAGAGGCTTTATACCTTAATTTTCGGTAATTTGAATTCGGTGGAAATAGAAAAGAAGAAGGCGTTGCTGATTTTGAGTATGATTTGTATTTTTTGGTAATTGCTAAACTATTGAATAACAAATATTTGAGATTGTTCAATTTTTATTTTCATACCTTGATTCAGCAACGCCAAGAAGAAAAACAACTGTACTTTAGTAACTTAAGAAACACTATAATTAGCTGAATTATGAAGCTTTATATCTTATACAAAATCCGGTGATGAAAAGCAAATTCGTCCAATTGCTTCTAACCCTTCTGCCTTCTACCTTACCCTTACAATAAACCTCCTATGTAAACCGGATTTGGTATTATGAAAATAGACCAAAATTTTTATTTTCCAACTGATATAGAAACGGCAATAAATATGCAAGAAAAACTCCGTCATCAAGTAATAGCTGAAGACCAATTTGGAACTATTAAATATGTGGCTGGAGTTGATGTTGGTTATAGTAATGATGATGGGATGACTCAAGCAGCAGTAGCAGTTTTAAATTTTCCAGAATTAGAATTGAAAGAACAAGCGATCGCTCAACGTCCTACTTCTTTTCCTTATATTCCTGGTTTATTATCTTTTAGAGAAATACCTGCTATTTTAGATGCTTTAGAAAAGTTAAATATTATTCCAGATATCCTACTTTGTGACGGTCAAGGATTAATTCATCCCCGTCGATTTGGTGTGGCTTGTCATTTAGGAGTTTTAGTTAATATTCCTAGTATTGGTGTAGCTAAATCTCACTATATTGGGAAACATGATTCTGTTGGTTTAGAAAAAGGTAATTGGCAACCATTAATAGATGAAGAAGAAATTATTGGTGCAGTTGTCAGAAGTCGTACTGGAGTTAAACCAATTTATGTTTCAACTGGTCATAAAATTAGTTTAAAAACTGCTATTAATTATGTCTTGAAATGTACTCCTCAATATCGGTTACCAGAAACAACTCGTTGGGCAGATAAATTAGCTTCTTCGTAAGAAGGAAGAAGGAAGAGGGAAGAAGGAAGAAGAAAATAACCAAAAAAATTGTAGAGTAAATTCCAGATTATAGCGCTTCTCAGATTGATTAACTAGATCGTTACAACCAAAAACCTGTAGAGGTAAATGGCCATTAGCTAGCGCACAACTACGTTAACGCCTCTACTGTGCTCTACCAATATGAAAACTTCTGTAATGTGGTAAAGTTAAAAGGCTAGATATTTTTTTCTTGTTCCCTATCCTGCTCCTCATCTTCCCTACTTCCTATTGCCTAATTCTTATCATTTAATGTCGAGAGTTTGAAAACCATGTCGCTTTAGCGCATGGATGAAAAACAAACGAGCGACTGTAGTCGCCTGTACAAATATCGAATTTTTACTTTACATCTTTCACATCAATTATGTTATAATTATAACATAATTGATACAAAAGTAGGTCGATCCAAGATGATAATTTTTGAGTTCAAAGTCAAAGCTAAACCAGAGCAATATGAAGCAATAGATGAGGCAATTAAAACATCTCAATTTATCCAGATGGGAGTGTGTAAGATACTGGATGGATAATCAAGGTATAAGTAAATATGACCTAAATAAATATTGTAAAGTATTAGCTCAAGAGTTTAAATTTGCTAATGAACTCAATTCAATGGCTCGACAATCGGCTGCTGAAAGAGCTTGGTCTGCTATATCTAAATTTTACGATAATTGCAAAAATAAAGTCAAGGGTAAAAAAGGTTATCCTAAATTCAAAAAACATTGTCGTTCTGTAGAATATAAAACTTCTGGGTGGAAATTATCTGAAAACAGAAAAGCTATTACGTTCAGTGACAAAAAAGGTATTGGTAAGCTTAAGTTGAAGGGAACTTATGACCAAAAATACTACCAAATAGACCAGACAAAACGAGTAAGGCTAGTCAGACGAGCCGATGGTTATTATTGCCAATTTGCGATCAAAGTTGATATTAAAATAGATACTGAACCAACAGGAAAAGCAATAGGTTTAGACTTAGGAATTAAATATTTCTTAGCGGATAGCAATGGCCAGACTGTAGAAAACCCAAAATTTTATCGTAAATCTGAGAAACAGTTAAATAGAGCTAATCGGCAAAAATCCAAGAAATATAAAAAGGGTGCAAAACCTCAGTCTAGAAACTACCATAAAGCTAGATGTCGATCTGCCAAAAAACATTTAAAAGTAAGTAGGCAGCGAAAAGAATATTGCCGTAGAGTAGCACATTCCGTTATCCATTCTAACCATGTGGTAGCCTATGAAGATTTAAACGTTAAAGGCATGATAAAAAATCGGCATTTAAGCAAATCTATTAGTGATATTGGTTGGTCAACTTTTAGAGAGTGGTTAGAGTATTGTGGGAGAAAGTATGGCAAATCAACTATTGCTGTACCACCGCAAAATACTTCTCAAAATTGTTCTAACTGCGGTCAAAAAGTGCAGAAATCTCTATCAACTAGAACCCATGTTTGTCATAATTGTGGATATGTAGAAGACAGGGATATTAATGCAGCCAAAAATATACTAAAGAAAGCACTAAGTACCCTGGGGCACAGGGAAACTAATACGCTTATGGGAGATTTGCCCTCTGGCTTGATTGGTTTTGACCTGTCAAGTGAAGGCGAGTCGATGAACCAAGAATCGTCGCTTTAGCGCGGGGAGTGTCAAAAGATAAACAGTTGTTCAATCCTTAAATACTTAGAAGTCTATTGTGGAAGTAAAATATGCTCTTGTTCATGAATGGTTAACGCCTAAAGCAACTGGGGGTTCGGAACTGGTTGTTAAGGAAATTCTCAACTATATTAATGCAGATTTATATGCTTTAATTGATTTTGAGTCAAGCAATCCAGAAAGTTATCTTTATCAATGCAAAATAGGCAAAACATTTTTACAAAATTTGCCTTTTGCTCGTAATGGAGTACAAAAATATTTACCTCTATTACCCATAGCAATTGAACAATTTGACTTGCGAGAATATGATGTAATTCTCTCTTCTTCCCATGCAGTTGCTAAAGGTATTCTAACTACACCTTATCAACTGCATATTTGTTATTGTCATACTCCCATGCGTTATGCTTGGGATTTAACTTTTGATTATCTAAATAGTAGCAAAGTAGGTAAAGGTATCCCTGGAATTTTCACTCGATATCTTTTACATAGACTGCGGGAATGGGATGTAATTTCTGCTAACCGAGTAGACTATTTTATTGCCAATTCTCAACATACCGCCCGCAGAATTTGGCGTTGTTATCGACGTAAAGCTGAGGTTATTTATCCGCCAGTAGATGTGGAAAAGTTTCCTTTTCAATCTCATAAAGAAGATTTTTATCTGACGGTTTGTAGATTAGTGAGCTACAAAAAAATATCTTTAATTGTCAGAGCTTTTAATCAGTTAGGACGAAATTTAATAGTTATTGGTAGTGGCGGAGAATTAAAGAAATTACGTCGTCTTGCTAAACCTAATGTGAAAATTATGGGTTGGCAACCTGAAGAGGTAGTTGCCCAATATATGTCAGAAGCAAAAGGTTTTATTTATGCTGCTTGTGAAGATTTTGGCATGGCTTTGGTAGAGGCACAAGCTTGCGGAACGCCAGTTATTGCTTATGGGGTTGGTGGAGCAACTGAAACAGTTTTAGATATGAGAAAATATCCAGATTTGGCAACAGGTTTATTGTTTCCCGAACAAACAGAAAAAGCTTTGGTTGAGGCGGTGGAAAAATTTGAAAATTCTCAGGTATATTTTCAGCCAGAAATTATCAGAAAGCACGCCTATAATTTTTCTCAAACAGTATTTAAAAAGCATTATTTAAGTTTTGTGGAAAAGTGTTATAAAGAATTTAAAAATGCTGGTATTTGAAGTCTGGTTATTACAGAGAAATAGTATCAGAAGCACTACTTATATTTGTCTTGCTATAATAGAATAAAATTGATGATAATTGACTATGAGAACTGTTCTAGATTTAAAACCTTTAATTACATTAACAAAAGAAGATTTTTATCAACTCTGTCAAATTAATCCAGAGGCATCATTAGAACTTAGTCGTAATGGAGAATTGATTATTATGTCGCCTGTAGGTGGAGAAAGTGGTAATCAAGAGGCTAATTTAATTGCTGATGTTATTATTTGGAATCGAAAAACTCAGTTAGGATTTGTATTTAGCTCGTCAACAATATTTAATTTACCTAATGGTGGTAGTCGCTCTCCTGATGTCTCATGGGTAAAACGAGAAAAATGGGAAGCTCTAACTCCCGATGAAAGGAAAAAATTTCCACCTATTTGTCCTGATTTTGTAATTGAATTACGCTCTCCTAGCGATAGATTAAAACCTCTACAAGAAAAAATGAAAGAGTATTTAGATTGTGGTTTGAGATTAGGATGGTTAATTAATCCTCAAGATGGTACTATAGAAATTTATCGTCCTCAAAAAGCTGTGGAAATATTAACTTTACCTGTCTCTTTATCTGGAGAAGATGTTTTACCTGGATTTAATTTATCGATCGAATAATCTCTTTTCTCTCTTTAGAAAAGAGAGAGTAGGCAGTAGGGAGAAATAATTTATGTATCTGGTGCGATAGAAAACCCAACCTACAAGACAAATACAAGATAACTAACTTCTGAGTTCCTAATTTATTTGTGAAAAAATAGGTTTGGTTACCAAACCCCTACGATGAAATATCAAGTGCTAGAATTAGTCTAATTAATATTAATATTTGGAGTAATTATGGCTAGAAGATTTTGGCGGAATATTTGGCGATTTCTCAATACAGACATAGAGTTAAATTTACCGGGAAATGTTACAGGTGGAGTTGAGGCTACTAAGGCACTTTTTGAAATAGCAAAAGCAGTACAAGAAAATAAGGATGCTCGGGTATTAAAACCTCTTGTTGAAAATTTTGATTCTGTTTTAGATGTGTTAAATTCTCCCCTGGGAAAAGTTGTGAAAGAGAGTTTACCTTTTTTGCCTATTGCAACTGGAATTATTTCTTATATTGTTGAAAAAACTCGGCAGGAACCAACGTTAGAAGATGCGGTGCAGTTGGTAGCTCAGGTTGCTTATTTAGAAAGTTTTAGAATTTTTTTTATAGAATATCCAGAAATATCGGAGAGGTTGACAGAAACTGAAGCATCGGAAGCGGTACAAAAACAGATTAATAAGTTGGATGAAGATATTGATTTTAATGACCGAAATGCTAAGGATACTTTGATTTGTTTTTATCATTCACCGTTGAGAGAAAAATTTGATGAGATTCTATTGGCACGTCTACAAGAGTCTGGTTTGGATGAAAATACTGCAAAAATTGTCACTAAAAGAATTTCTCGCACTACCCACCGTTATATGAAAGAAGCGGTGGTAAAGGTGAAAGATGATGCTAAACAATTAGCTGGAATTTATGGAGATGGTTGGCAGCAAGATTTGGAAGTTTATGGCAGTATTGATAAATATTTGGAGGAGGCGATCGCTACTAAACCACAGGAAAAAGTATTTGATGAAAATTTCTCTTTTCGGCAAATTTATGTACCACTAGAAGTTAAAGCTGTTAAGTCTGATGGGGAGGTGGATAAAGATGCTGAATCTCAGAATATTGAGGAGTGGGCAAAAACAATTTTGTTGGATGAAAATAAAGACAAACAGGTGTTATTTATTCAGGCAGGGCCGGGAAGAGGAAAAAGTGTTTTTTGCCGAATGTTTGCTGACTCGGTGCGCCGGGAATTACATCCTATTTATACGCCTATTTTGATTCGGTTGCGGGATGTGAGAAATTTTGCAGCAAATATTGATGAGACTCTAGCTAATGCTGTGGGTAGGGATTTTGTCAAGACTGATACTGGTTGGTTGACAGACCGCAATACTCGATTTCTGTTTTTGCTGGATGGGTTTGATGAATTGTTGTTGGAGCGTGGTGCGAGTAATGAGTTGAAAGTATTTTTAGACCAAGTGGCGCAGTTTCAGAAACAAGCAGCAGAAAATAAGGAGCGTGGTCATAGAGTTTTGATTACGGGTAGACCTTTGGCGCTTTATGGCATTGAAAGGTTGATGCCTCCTAATTTGGAGCGGGTGAGTATTTTGCCGATGGGTGATGATATTCAGCAACAGTGGTTTGAGAAATGGCAAACGTTAGTGGGGGAAGAGGAAACAGAAAAGTTTCGAGAATTTTTGCACAGCCAACAATGTCCGAAGCAGGTTAAGGAGTTGGCGCGGGAACCTCTGTTGTTGTATTTGCTCGCTGCAATGCACCGGGATGAGCAGTTACAGGGAGAGATGTTTGCTACTGCTGATGTTGGTGGGGCAAAAGTTTTGATTTACGAGCAAGCGTTAGAGTGGGTGCTGGAAAAACAGCGAGTAGAAGATGGTCAAAATCTTAATCCTGAAATTACGAAGTTGGAGCCAGAAGATTTAGAAATTTTGTTGGCAGAAGCGGGGTTATGTGTGGTGCAGTCTGGTGGCGAATATGCTGCTATAAAAATGATTGAAGACCGACTGGTGAAACAGGGATATAAGGAGTTGCAGGCGTTGATTGAAAAAGCGAGGCAAGATAAACAAGAGGATGGGTTGAAAAATGCTTTGGCTGCTTTTTATTTGAAGTCCGCAGCAGGGGCAGAAAATTCGGTGGAGTTTTTTCATAAGAGTTTCGGTGAGTTTCTCTGTGCAAAACGGATGGCAGAAAGTCTGGAAGATTTGACCGAGACTGGGAAGCGAGGTAAGAGTTATGTAGTGTCTGATAAGGAGTTGGAATGGCAGGTTTACGATCTGTTTGGTTATCGGAATTTGACGGCGGAAGTTGTGGAATATTTGATGGCGTTGTTGGTGAAAAGTGAGGTTGAGTTGGAGGTTTTGTTTGAGCGGTTGCATGGGTTTTATCTAGACTGGTGTGATGGGAAGTTTATTGAGGAGAGGGAGGAAGTTTTACCTCAGAAAAAGGCGAGGCAGTTGTGGCAGTGGCGTATTGAGTCTGGGCAACGTCGGGTGGATATTTATACGGGGTTGAATGTGATGATTTTGTTGTTTGAGCTGCATCGTTATGGGCAGTCTCAGGAGGGGTTGCAGGAGCAGTTGCATTTTTATCCTTGTGGTAAACCTGATAGTGAATATTTTGATGACGTTCGTCTAATGCGGATTATTGCTTATAGTGAATGTATTGAGGTTACTGGTTTTGTGGGAAAAGTAGGTGGGTTTCTCAGAAGTGCTGACCTCAGTAGTGCCGACCTCAATAGTGCAAACCTCAGTGGTACTTACCTTAATGATGGCTACCTCAATAACCTCACCCCCAGTACTTTCCACTTTGGTCTTACCAACCTCAGAGATGCTGACTTCAGTAGTGCCTGCCTCAATGAAGCCAATCTCATGGGTCTCAACCTCATTGGTGTCAACCTCAGAAATGCTGACCTCATTAGTATCAACCTCAGAGATGCTGACCTCAGAGATGCCAATCTCAGTGGTGTCAACCTCAGAAATGCTGACCTGACTTTTGCCCAACTCATTGGTGTCAACCTCAGTGATGCTAACCTTAGTGGTGCAGACTTCAGTGGTGCCAACCTCAGTGGTGCCAACCTCAGCAATATCAAATGGAATAATCAAACCATCTGGTCAAATACTATCGGTTTACATGAAGCAAGAGAAGTTCCAGAAGACCTACAACAAAATCCAGAATTTGCCGAAGCGGTTGCTCAGTCGGAAGCAGCAAGTCAACAACAATAGTAAATTTTGTTGAGATAGGGTCATTTCAGTTATCATTTATCAGTTATCAGTCATTCTTTCTCAGCATTTTGTAGGTTGGGTTGAGGTCACGAAACCCAACACCAAGATGTATCTGTTGCGTTACGCTAAAGTCTCATCTTAGCCAGTAGGGTGCATTAGACGGCTTAAATTTAGACTGTGAAAAGCATTTAAAAATCCGTCGTAACGCACTATTGAATATGTGTAGATCTACTACTTTTTTGAGATTAACAATCAGCAGATTATAAACGGTGCGTTACGCTAAAGTCTCATCTTAGTGAGTAGGGTGCATTAGATGGCTTAAATTTAGACGGTGAAAAACATTTAAAAATCAGTCGTAACGCACCATTGAATATGTGTATATCTACTACTTTTTTGAGATTAACTATAAACGGTGCGTTACGCTTCGCTAATATCAAATCCGTTGGCTTCGGAGTAATATAATTCCGTCGAGGGTTATACAATGCGTAGGGGCGAATGGCCATTCGCCCCTACAATATAGACTCGGATCTTTAATACTGAATAACACCGATGCTACCGGATTTGATATAACACACCCTACTGCCGTGTCAAGCCTGAAATTTTACTTTACGAAAATGGTATGATGCTGATTTTTCAAAGCTTTTACTCAAAAATCTATTCCACCATTTTAAGCTTGACGCGCCACTACTAGACTGACACAGCTAAAACTGTGCATTAGCGGTGGGTGGGGCGGGTTTATATGATTTCAGGTTGAGCCTCGTTAAGTTAACGCGGAACCCGCCCCTACTATTGCAACATTTTAGGTGTGTCACGGCACTACTAATATTTTGTAGGTTGGGTTGAGGTCACGAAACCCAACACCAAGATGTATCTGTTGGGTTGCGCGAAAATCTGGTTTTATATCAAATCCCTGGGCTTCGGAGTAATATAATTCCGTCGATCGTTATACAATGCGTAAGGGCGAATGGCCATTCGCCCCTACAATATAGACTCGGATCTTTAATACTGAATAACACCGATGCTACCGGATTTGATATTAGGGAATTCACACCATGAACAATTTTCGTAACAAGACGTTAAAGAAACCCAACAACAAGCTTGTAAATGTTGGGTTTCGCCAGCTCAACCCAACCTACGGGAAACTATCGGTTTACATCAAGCAAGAGAAGTTCCAGAAGACTTAAAACAAAATCCAGAATTTGTCGAAGCGGTTGCTCAGTCGGAAGCAGTAAGTCAACAACAACAGTAAATTTCATTTTGGTCAGCGATCGCTTCTTCTGTACCGTCATGTTTTACCCAGATTTTGCCATCAAAAATATTGACATGAATAGCACAACCATAAATTCGGGTATGGTTTTTTTCCACGGTTTCTTGAACGGTGGAATAAGCGAGTAGGGACATTGTATGCAACGTCCCTACATTAATGAAGGATTTGTATTAGATATCTCCGAAAATTAAAAATCAAATCAATTCTCATCCAGAAATTATCTATTCTTTCTTCCTGTTCCCTGTTCCCTCTTTTCCGGAGATGTCTATTAGATATCTCCAGGAATTATAGCGGTTTTCACAAAGGTAGACTACAAAACTTCTTACTTCTTCCTTCTTCCTTCTTCCTTTAAACCCAAATCTCTGTACTCTATATTAATGAAAACTGCTATAAGAATTCCTAGAGATGTAATTTTCTTACCTACACTAGAGAAAGACTAGAGTAAATATTAAAGCCAAACTGATTTTCGAGAACTGCAATCAAAGTGCCATCAACTGATAATTGATTTGTTGAGGAATCAAAACTCACATCATTGACGCTACTGATACCATAGTCACTTTTATCGATCTGAATAATATCTCCTTCAGCATCACTAAAGTCGAGAATTCTGTCAACACGGGGATTTCTGGCTGAGTCGTTAGCGAAAATGAAAGTATCGTTTCCATAACCACCAATCAAAATGTCATTGCCATCATAGCCACGCAGACGATCGCTACCGTCTCCTCCGACCACGAAATCATGACCCCATCCAGCGTTGAGAGTATCATTACCTTCACCACCAGAAAGATAGTCATGCTGGCCACTAGCCGAAAGGCTGTTATTATTCTCATTGCCGATGAGAACATCTTTGGTACTTGCTGTGCCAGAAGTGTCCAGTTTACCAATTAAGTCAATATTTTTGAGGACAGTTGGTATATCAGAACTAGAGATATTCTCCAGTGTCGCAACTTGCTGGCCGGAGACAGAAAGAGTCAGATCGCTACCAGAGAGAGTGTAATTAAAGCCTACTTGACCACCAGAAGATTCATAATACTCTTTAATATCAATCTGAATTTTATCGATTTCATCATTGACGAAGTCTACGGTGTAGTCTGTAATGGTGTGATTTCCACCAGACAGAATAAAGGTATCGTTACCACCATTTCCTGTCAGAGTATCGCTACCCATTGTTACTAATGGAGTATTGAGCTGAATATCATTACCGTCTTCATCTACCGAATAGTTGCCTATTCCAGTTGACAAGACGTTATCACTATTGTCTCCTTCAATATTGTCAGCATTATCGCTACCAACAATATTCTCAATATTGTACAATTTGTCCGTGCCACCAAACCCATTACTCGCACTAGCATAACCATTAGTAACGGTTGACAAATCAACATTAATAGCACCTGTAGAATCAAAATATGATGCCGTATCTGAGTCATCGCCTCCATCTATATAGTTGTTGCCTGCACCACCATAGAATATATCATTACCACCAAATCCCCTGAATTCATCATTACCAGCAGTCCCTGGTGAACTTGATGTTCCTCCTAAATCATCCAATTGGTATCCAGCAATAACATCATCGTGGTTAGTTCCATACAAGTAGTCAGCATTGTTGCCACCCTCTAGATTCCATCCCGAATAGGCACCCAAAATCATAAATTTATTACTTCCCAGGTTTTCTAAATCTGAACTATCGATATTCAAGGCAGTGCCACCTTCGGAACCCAGAGTTGCACCATTTGAATCAATGTAGATCGCGCTGTTGATCAGGGAACGTTGTATAGCATCTTCAGCGTTATTGTCATATGTAGTGGAACTATCACCAAAAACAGTCCCCGCATGCTCAAACTCAAGATCGGCAAAAATCTGAGTGCTGCTTGAGTTGTTATATTTGAAAGAAAGAGCATTGTCTCCATTGGTATCATCTGAGATATATACATCTTGGTTGACAGGGATAATGACGACGTCTTCTCGGAAGTTGAAGTCAGCAATAGTAGCAGAAGCATTACTATTTGGTCGATCCAGTGTCGATGTCTGACCATTCAGTATTCCCTTGATACCATCAAAGATCATGGGAACAATTTCTTTAGCAATCTTAAATTGGGGAGCAAAAGCTGTGAATGCTAAGTCAGTGACATCCCCTGCCATACTCAAACCGAGGTTTGCCCAGTCTACGCTAATGCCGCCGCTTGCAGTATCAGCAGCTTCACCAAGGAAAAAGGTATCTGCATTTGCACCACCGTCTAGGACATCAGTTGCTCCATTACCAAGCTCACCACTGTAGAGTAAATCTGCACCATCTCCTCCATTGATAGTATCATTACCATCCTGTCCTAACATAGTATCCTTACCTTCGTTGCCATTCATCAGGTCGGCACCGTCTCCACCATACATCAGGTCGAAACCAGTTCCACCATGGAGGGTATCACGTCCGGCTCCACCGTAGAGGGTATCGTCACCAGATCCTCCCACAAGCATGTCTTTTCCAGCATCTCTGTTCACGCTAGTGAACTGTCCAGTCTTGAAAGAATATCCATCATCACTATCTGGAGCTGTGCTTTCATCTCCACCATAGAGTATATCGTTATCAGGTCCTCCATAAAGAGTATCGTCCTCATAACGTCCTATTAATGTGTCTGCACCTCCGTTACCCCAGATGATATCTTCGTGATGCCACCTAGCTCTATGTGTAAACATATTTCCCTGGCTAAAGTAAAAAAATTTCTTACTGCTTGTCTTTCCTTGGATATCGTTGGCGTTGTCATTACCAGTTTGGATTTTTTCCTGGACATTCCATGATATTGTCATTGTTCTGTTTTCCTTTGTGTTGAATTTGTTTCTGTAGGAAGAGGTTGTTCTTTTTCCTTTGTCAAAACTATTATTAACTGAATTTTTGGAAAAGACAATACAGAAAAGTTCAGGAAAATTCAGGAAATTTCCACCTGAATAAAACTGAATAAAACTGAATATTTAGGGGCATAATTTGAATATTGGACTAAAATTGGACAATTTCTCAGTATTTTGGCTTAGATATTCGCTAAAAAAGTTCAGGAAAATTCAGAAAAGTTCAGGAAAATTCAGGAAAGTTCAGGAAAATTCAGATTTCTTGGGAATTAAGATAATACTGCTATATAATGTCTAGTTTAGTAAATTTTCAGATGTTATCACTACAATTAATCCCATTACATAAATTCTGTGATTCAGGAATGGTAGCGATAGAAATCTGTTTCGTTTTCCTAGGGAATGCTACGCAAACGCGATCGCAAATTCCTTGAGCATTAAACTGATCGCCAGAGCTTCACTTACTTGAGGAAGTTCCTCCTTTTCTGTTGCCAATATATGATGTCGCGATCGCTTCTTCTGTACCGTCATGTTTTACCCAGATTTTAGCGTTAATAATATTGACATGAATAGCACAAGCATAAATTCGGGTATGGTTATTTTGCCACGGCTTCTTGAGCGGTAGAATAAGCGAGTAGGGATGTTGCATGCAACGTCCCTACATTAATTAAGGATTTGTATTAGATATCTCTAGGAATTCTTAATTCCTGGACAAAGCTAATGTGTAGTTTTCTTACCTACACTAGAGAAAGACTAGAGAAAACATTAAAGTTAGACTGATTTTCTAGAACTGCAATCACAGAGCCATCAACCGATAATTCATTTGTTGAGAAATCAAAACTCACATCATTGACGCTACTGATACCATACACACTTTTATCGATCTCAATCACATCTCCTTCATCATCACTAAAGTCGAGAATTCTGTCAATTCCAGCAGTAGAAGTGCTTTTGTTGAAGACAAAGGTATCGTTTCCATAACCACCAATTAATATGTCATCCTGGTTCATGCCTTCAAGTCGATCGGTTCCTTCTCCTCCGAACATCACATCTTCGCCACCATTTCCTGTCAGAGTATCATTACCTGCACCACCAGAAACATAATCGTCATATCCGAATGCTTTGAGACTATCATCACTCTCAGTGCCGATGAGAACATCAACGACACGGTTTGCGCCAGTAAAGTCCTCTTTACCAATTAAGTCAATATTTTTGAGGATAGTTACTACATCAGAACTAGAGATATTGTTCAAAGTAGCAACTTGCTCGCCGGAGAACTCAAGAGTCAGATCGCCACCAGAGAGAGTGTAGTCAAGGCTGATTTCTTGATTACCAGAAGGTTCAAAATACTCCTTGATATCAACCTGAATTTTATCGACTTCATTATTGACGAAATCTACGGTGTAGTCTGTAATAGTGTGATTTCCACCAGAGAGAACAAAGGTATCGTCACCACCATTTCCTGTTAGAGTATCGCTACCCATTGTTTCTAACGGAGTGTTGAGCTGAACATCATTACCGTTTTCATCTACCGAATAGTTACCTCTTCCAGTTGATAAGATGTTATCATTATTGTCTCCTTCAATATTGTCAGCATTATCGCTACCAACAATATTCTCAATATTGTACAATTTGTCTGTGCCACCAAACCCATTACTCGCACTAGCATAAGTACCATTAGAATCATTAGTAGTGCTTGATAAGTCAACGCTAATAGCATTTGTAGAATGGATATATGAGGAAGTATCTGAGTCATTGCCTCCATATATATAGTTGTTTCCAGCACCACCATAGAAGATATCATTACCATTAAACCCCCTCAATTCATCATTTTCAGCGATTTCAGGTGCAAATGATGTTCCTCCTAAATTATCCAATTGGTATCCAGCAATAACATCATCATGGTTAGTTCCATACAAGTAGTCAGGAGCGTTGCCACCCTGTAGATTCCATCCCGAATAGGCACCCACAACCAGAAATTTATTACTTCCCAGGTTTTCTAAATCGCTAGAGTCGATATTCAAGGCAGTGCCACCTTCGGAACCTAGAGTTGCACCATTCGAATCAATGTAGATCGCGCTGTCTATCAGGGAACGTTGTATAGCATCTTCAGCGTTATTGTCATATGTAGTGGAACCATCACCAAAAACAGTCCCCGCATCCTCAAGCTCAAGATCGGCAAAAATCTGAGTGCTGTCTGAGCTGTTATATTTGAAAGAAAGAGTATTGTCTCCATTGGTATCATCTGAGATATATACATCTTGGTTGACAGGGATAATGACGACGTCTTCTCGGAAGTTGAAGTCAGCAATAGTAGCAGAAGCATTACTATTTGGTCGATCCAGTGTCGATGTCTGACCATTCAGTATTCCCTTGATACCATCAAAGATCATGGGAACAATTTCTTTAGCAATCTTAAATTGGGGAGCAAAAGCTGTGAATGCTAAGTCAGTGACATCCCCTGCCATACTCAAACCGAGGTTCGCCCAGTCTACGTTAAGACCGCCGCCAGTAGTATCAGCAGCTTCACCAAGGAAAAAGGTATCTGCATTGTTACCACCCACTAGGACATCACTAGCCCCATTACCGAGTTCACCACTGTAGAGTAAATCTGCACCATCTTGTCCATAGAGAGTATCATTACCATCCTGGCCTAACATAATATCATCGCTATTTCCACCATTCATCAGATCCGTACCATCTCCACCATACATCAGATCCATACCATTTTCACCATAGAGACTATCACTTCCAGCTCCACCGTAGAGGGTATCGTGACCATTTCCTCCTGCAAGCAAATCTTTTCCAGCATCTCTGCTCACGGTAGTGAACTGTCCAGTCCTGAAAGTATATCCATCATCACTATCTGGAGATGTGCTTTCATCTCCACCATAGAGTAAATCGTTACCAGTTCCCCCATAAAGAGTATCGTCCTCAGCACGTCCGACTAATGTGTCGGCATCTCCGTTACCCCATATGATATCTTCGTGATGCCACGTAGATGTATGTGTAAACAAATTTCCAGAGCTAAGGTAAAAAAATGTCTCACTGCTTGTCTGTCCTTGCATCTCGTTGGCGTTTTCATCACCATATTGGGATCTTTCCTGGACATTCCATGATATTGTCATTGTTCTATTTTCCTTTGTGTTGAATTTGTTTGTGTAGGAAGAGGTTGTTCTCTTTCCTTTCATGTCTATGTATTATTAACTGAATTTTTGGAAAAGACAATACACAAAAGTTCAGGAGATTTTTTTCAGAAAAGTTCAGTTTTATTCAGGAAAGTTCAGTTTTATTCAGGAAAGTTCAGTTTTATTCAGGAAAGTTCAGGTTTTTCTGGAATGAGGCAGTACTGCTATATATAATGTTATATAATATCTGGCTTGCTAAATTTTCAGATGTTATCAGTGCTATTCGTACCATTCCGTAAATTCTGTTATTCAGGAAAGCTAGCGATAAAACTATGTTTAGCTTTCCTACGAAATGCTACGCAAACGCGATCGCAAATCCCTTGAGCATTAAACCGATCGGCAGAGCTTCACTTATTATCATGTGCTCTCTGTGAGGGAGCTATGAATTACGAATAATCACTTATAATAAAATTTTTGTTTGTAGTATAGCTCTCAGCCCGAACTTTAGATAGAGCTGAGAGCTATACTACGAACTTTAATTATAATAACTATTTAAGCGAACATAATATTACTTGAGAAAGTTCCTCCTTTTCTGTTGCCGATATATGATGTCGCGATCGCCTCTTCAGTTCCATCATGTTGGACCCAAATTTTGCCATCAATAATATCGACATGAATAACACAACCATAAATTCGGGTATTGTTATCTTTCCACCCTAAATTAATAAGTTGATAATGGTCTCCTTCGCGGTCAAAAACTGTTTGACTTTTGATTGGATCGTTGGCAGAACGTAACTTAGCTCTTGCAGTTAGTAATTCCTGAATTAATTGACGATACAAATCTAATTTATCCATTGATTAATTACCTCATTTTCTACATCATAAATAATTAAAGGGATTTGGTTCCGACTAATTACAGTTTGAATAAATGGATACTTGAAAAATCGTTTATAAATATCTAAAGGAACTGCCAAATACAATCGTCTTTCTGATTCTTGTTCCTCCAAAGCAATACGATAGTTAATAAATTGTCCAACTGCAATGTGAAACTCATAAATTGTTGAAGCTGCCAGAAAAGTTTTGATTTCAACAGCGATTTTTTCACCATCTTTTGTTGCAGCAATTAACTTTTCTGCACCTAAATCAATATAAAAATCAACAAACCCTAGATCGATACGATAGGGGTCGTGACTAATTGTCCATCCTTCATTTTCAAGGGCAGTTTTAACTAGCTGATGAAAAATATCTTTAGCAAGCATTATACCATTCCACGGAAGTTAAAAGTCAAAAGTAAGATTTTATCGCCTCAAAACTTTGACTGATAACTGATAACTGATAACTGATAACTGATTTGTTGGGTTGCGCTGGCGCTTAACCCAACCTACAATAGAATAAATTATTAAATTAATTATAGCTATGTCAGTACAAAAACAATCAAAATTAAATCAATTATCATTAGAACAAAATCTCAAAAATTACTTTGGTTATGACTCATTCCGCCCTGGTCAAAAAGAAATTATTCAAACAGCACTTCAACAAAAAGACCTCTTAATTGTCATGCCTACTGGTGGTGGAAAATCTTTATGTTTCCAACTACCAGCATTACTAAAATCAGGTTTAACAATAGTAGTATCTCCTCTCATTTCTTTGATGCAAGACCAAGTAGAATCTTTACAAGATAATGGTATTGCTGCCACATTTTTAAATAGCACTTTAGGCTTCACTGAAACCCGAAAACGAGAAACAGATATTATGGATGGGAAAATCAAACTTTTATATGTGGCGCCAGAGAGATTATTATCAGAGAAATTTTTCCCATTTTTAGAATTAATTAATTCCCAACAAGGTATATCTACTTTTGCCATAGATGAAGCTCATTGTGTTTCCGAATGGGGTCACGATTTTCGCCCAGAATATCGACAATTGCAACTGCTTCGAGAAAGTTATCCAGATGTACCAATGATGGCTTTAACTGCCACAGCTACAAAACGAGTTCGAGAAGATATTATTACTCAATTAAATTTACAAAATCCTTATATTCATATAGCTAGTTTTTTCCGTTCCAATTTATATTATGAAGTGCGTCAAAAAAGCAATGCTAAAAATACTTTTGCGGAAACATTACAAATAATTAGAACAATTGGTGGGTCAGGAATAGTCTATTGTAATAGTCGCAAACGAGTTGATGAAATTGCTTATAAATTACGGCAAAATAATGTATCTGCTTTGCCTTATCATGCTGGGATGAATGATGAGGAAAGAACTATGAATCAAACTAAATTTATTCGAGATGATGTTGATGTAATTGTGGCAACTGTAGCTTTTGGCATGGGAATTAATAAACCAGATGTGCGGTTTGTGATTCACTACGATCTGCCTAAAAATATAGAGGGTTATTATCAGGAAACTGGTAGGTCTGGTCGAGATGGAGAAGCTGCTCAATGTATTCTATTTTTTAGTTATGGCGATAAGAAAAGTATTGAATATTTAATCGATAAAAAAGATGATGAGCAAGAAAAAAGAATTGCCGAACAACAATTAAGAAGAATTATTAATTATTCGGAAGCTACTGATTGTCGTCACCGGATTTTGTTAAGCTATTTTGGGGAAGATTTTCCGGGAAATTGTGGAAATTGTGATAATTGTAAATATCCCAAACCAATGGAAGATTGGACTATTGAAGCCATGAAGTTTTTGTCTTGTGTGGCGAGAACTAAAGAAAGGTTTGGTATGACTTATATTATTGAGGTTTTAAGAGGTTCTAAAAATCAGAAAGTTTTGGAGAGAAAACATGACAAAATTTCTACTTATAGCATTGGTAAAGATAGGAGTATTGAGGAATGGAAAAATTTAGCAAGGTCTCTTTTACATCAAGGTTTAATGGAGGAAACAACAGATGGTTATTCGGTATTGAAACTTAATCAAAATAGTTGGGAGGTAATGGGTAGAAAAATTAAGGTAGAAATTGCTATAGAAAAGAAACATAAGATTGAGAAAACTACTACTTCTTTAGCAGCAGATGAGCAGAGATTATTTGAAGAATTACGAGCATTACGGAAAAGAATTGCTGATGAACAAATGGTACCGCCTTATGTAGTCTTTCCAGATAAAACATTACAAAATATGGCACAGCAACGCCCGCAAACTTTGGATGAATTTGTGAATATTTCTGGGGTAGGTAGTAGGAAGCTAGATAAGTATGGCAAGCAGTTTATTGAGGTGATTAGAAATTATTGTGCGGAGTATGGTTTACCTACTAAGTCAGAACCTATTCGAGAGTTAGCAAAGGTTGTGGATAATGTTCCTTCTCTTACGCAAATAGAAACTTTGGAGTTGTATAAAAAAGGATTAAGTATTGATGCTATTGCTAATGAAAGAGGGATGAAAACTAGCACTGTTGTTAGTCATTTATCTGAGTTGATAGAAAAGGAACAACCAGTAGATATTGATAGGTTGGTAAAACCAGAACATCAAGAAAAAATTATTGCAGCGATAGAAGAAATAGGAGATGAAAGGTTGACGCCTATTTATGAGTATTTACAAGAGCATTATAGTTACGATGAAATTAAATTAGTTAGGGCATTTTGGCGGAGCGAACAGTTATATTTTTAATGGGAAAAGTGGCTCGCCTAGTTCAATGCTAGTCAAATAAGTTCGTTTTATGAGGGAGTCGATCGCGAAGCGGAACGGAGTTTGATCGCCTACCTGATCTATGTCAATATTGACCGAATTTTTGGCGTAGGAATTTCTCGTCCTAATTCTTGAGCAGTTTCTATCCATTTTTGCATAATTATTTCTACCTGAATTGCAAAGCTTGACAATAATATGCTATTAATAAAGTATATTTTAGTGGTAAAAAATGCCAACTGTTCTCAGATTTGAAGCATATCGCTTTTACTTCTATAGTCACGAACCAAACGAACCACCACATATTCATGTTGATAGAGATAATCTTTCTGCCAAATTCTGGTTATCTTCTGTATCTCTAGCTAAGAATATTGGGTTCAGTCCTAAATAGTTAAGAAAAATTCAATCAATTGTCGAATTTAATCAACAAAATTTTTTGGAGAAATGGAATGAGTATTTCAACACCTCAAGCTGATGAGCGAGTTAAAAATGTACAAATACAAGAGGATACTTTCAGTGTTGAACTGATAGATGGACGTACTATTACTGTTCCTTTAGTTTGGTATCCTCGTCTATTAAAAGCAACTCCCGAACAACTACAAGCATGGGAAATATGTGGTGGTGGTTATGGTATTCATTGGGAAGAAATAGACGAAGATATTAGCACTGAGGGATTATTACGAGGTGCCCCCGCTCCTGGTAGTCAAGTCCGTTCGTTGGTATGAAATAGCAAGTATTTTTAGTTTGGTTATGGTGGCGTTCGCGGAGCGTGGCGTCAGCCGTATCGCTCTTGTCATCAGGAGGGCGATCGCCTATTTTATCTATGTCAATATTGACCGTATTTTGACACTTTTGACTGAATATTTGAGTTTTTTTTAACTACCATTGATAATCAATTAAATAGTTGAAATTAACTGTATCAACTCCAATGCTTTGTAAATAATTTGCTAAGAGACTGTTTGTAAAGGAAATATAAAAAGGATATAGGGAACAGGGAACAGGGAACAGGGAATAGGGAATAGGTATGGAGGGAGGAAGAAATCAAGACAACTATTTGTAAGTTAAAAATCTGGGAATATATGTACCTTTAAACCTCTGGTATCTAGGAAATTTCAATCTCTTGAAGTACTACCGCTTTTAGATTTTAGTCATTATTTGCTCTGTTAAGACTTATTTTACAAACAGTCTCTAAGGGAAAATCGTCAGTTAATACTAAATATTTTCCTTGCACTAAACTGATAATTCCACTGTCAGTTAAACCAAATTTAGTAAATTTTTCCTCTTGACTTACAGTGCTACTTTTTAGATAACATTCATCTAGTTTAGTAACTTCTTTAGCTAAAATACTGAGGCATTTTGAGCGGTCTGGTTCGCCCATTTGATTAATTAAACTATTCACTTCTGTCAGAATATTAGGGGTGGTCACAATTTTGGCAAACTTTAATAGTCTATCTAATAATTGATAATGTTCTGGTAGAAATTTTTTAGTGCGATTAAATCGAGAAATGCGCTTTTGATTAACTCTACCAACAAACCATAAAAGCAAAATATTTGTATCAACTAAAATACCTTTGCTTTGATATTTTTTTAACAGTTTAGTCTCAATTATCATAACTCGCGGATTTTCATAGATTCAACTGCACCTGTCTGAGCATTCACTGTAAAAATTTTATAATCTCGTTCTATGCCAATAAATTCGGGAGATAAGTCGCTATAATCAACTTCATCAGGTAAAGCAAGGTCTTTTCTGCGGTTATATCCGAGTGTAATTAACCAAAATTGTTCGTTTTCAGATAATTCAACTTCTTCTAGTCTAATATCTTGCATTCCTCCTAATAAATCTTTCATTGAGATTAAGTAATTCCGGGCAGCAGACACGGCAGTACGAACATCTATTCTATTAGCTGCTTTTGCCATTTTTTCTATAGGGTTTTCCATGATTTTCACTCCTTGATTTGATTTTTTTTTCTAGGCAATATCTATTTTAGGATAGCACAAAAAGTTGTAATAAAAAAAGGTAGCGATCGCCTGTTTTATCTATGTCAATATTAACCGATTTTTTTGTGTAGGAATTTCTCGCCCTAATTCTTGAGCAGTTTCTATCCATTCTTGCATAATTATTTCTACATTTTCCAGTGCTGACTGATAGGTTTATCCATCAGCAATACAACTGGTAATTCAGTTACTTCTGCTATAAATGCTCTTGTTTCTTGACTCCAGTAGAGGATTATTTCGTAGTCTAGCATTAGCTTAATTTTCTAGATGATATTTGATAATAATTGCACTAATTTGTTTGACTTAATAGGCTTTTGCTTGTGAGTCTTTAACTAGATATGCGCTCTGATGTCGCCTGATGAATCTGTTTAGCAGCCATCAATCCAGACTCTAATGCTCCTTGTAACCATCCTCTTGTAGAAGAGGTATGGTCTCCAGCAAAATAAATTCGTCCTTCACTACGACTAAGTTCATTAAATAATTTTTCCTCTTGGGATTTACTAGGATATGCCCAACCTCCCTTAGACCAAGGATCGTTCATCCAAGAATAACTGATAGAACTCACCTGATAATTAGTAACCCCAGGTATAATCTGTTTCCATTGCTGTAGTAATTGAGCTAATCTAGCATCTGGGTCAAGGGCATCCATCGCTAGAGCCATTTCCCCTTTTAGATAGGAATGCAAAATCCCTGTTTTTCCTGGACTATCCCAAGTAGGCTGCCACAGTTCTTCAGGGCGATCGCTTAAAAAACCCCAACCATTTAAACCTTCTTTTTCCCAGAAACGTTCAGGAAATTCTACAAACATTCGAGTAGAAGGGCGATAGTTATAACCCCCAGAAAAAGCAATCTGTTTTAGAGGAGACAGTGGCGGATTAAAATCGATCTGTCCTAGCACTGGCAATGGTACAGTACAAAGCACAAAATCTCCATTGTACTCTAGCCCAGATTTACAAAAAACCCGAACACCTAGAGATGTTTGCTCAATGCGAGTCACCGCATCACCAAGATTAATTTTTTCAGCTAGAGCTGTAGCAAAAGCTTGTGGCAACATATCTGAACCCTTGCTAATCTTAGTAGTTTCAAATATTGGTACTTGTGATAAAGCTTTGGTTAAGTCATCACTAGAAACTAAAGTACGTTTACCATCTTTCAACCTAATGTAAAGTCCTTCTCTTGGATAAAAAGGCTTCAGTTTTAGACCAAAATGTTGAACATAAGCAAGGGTAAGATCGTGAGTTGAAGGAATTCTTGCCGCTCCTGCTTCTACAAAATGTCCTTCACTAAAATCACCGCGCAGGGTTAAAACTCTACCGCCTACTCGATCGCGTGCTTCTAACACTGTCACTTTATGACCCACTGTTGCCAGCTCATATGCTGCTACCAGACCAGACACCCCTGCTCCTACAACTATTACTTTTTGAGGTGGAAAACCTGATTCTAATGATCCTGGAGTTCTTGAGTTTCTGGATTTAACTTGAGCACAGGCTTTTGTACCAACAAAGGTTAAGCCACTAAGCAATAAAAATTTACGGCGATTAAGTTTCAACATAATATAGTTACTCTAAATCAATAACAATTATTTTATGTCAAATACTGATAAATACCTCAAATGTAGAAAAATTTTCTAAATTTTTGTAGTAGTCAAAAAACTAGAGCGGGCAAATATTTACCCACCCTACTAAATCAATTGATAATTAATAATTAGAGATAGCTTTCATTATCCATTCATTATTAATTATTAATTATTCATTATCCATTAATTACTCTATTCCTTCAATCCGATCCTCCACTTGCTGATACAACTCCCTCAACTTATCCAAATTACTTTCACTGGTCTCCCAATAACCGCGACCATTGACTTCCAACAGTGTAGTCACCATTTTCCGGAACGAATGCGGATTCAAATTCAACAACCGCTGCTGCATCTGCTCATCCTTAATAAAGGTCTCATTTACATCCTCATAAACCCAATTATCAACAGCACCAGCAGTCGCACTCCATCCCATGGTATTAACGAGACGCTTTGACAACTCCCGCACTCCTTCATAACCATGAGACAACATTCCCTCATACCATTTCGGATTCAACATTTTCGTCCGCGCATCCAAACGTACCGTCTCAGATAAAGACCGCACCTGAGCATTCGCTGTTGTTGTATCCGCAATGTAAGAAGATGGTTTTTTTCCATCATCCCGGAGAGTCGCTACAATTTTAGTCGGGTCGGAATCAAAATAGTGACTCACATCGGTCAAACTAATTTCCGATGAATCTAAATTTTGGAATGTCGCGTCGGCAGTTTTCAACGCTGACTCAAATACTTTCCGGTTATCTTCCATCATTCCTGGGTTATCAGAATTAAATGCGAACGACTTGCGCTTCAAATACATTTCCTGTAATTCTGACTCATCTTCCCAGGTACTATTCTCCACTGCCAAGTTAACATTTGCAGCGTATGAACCCGAAGCATTAGAAAATACCCGCGTTGCAGCTTGACGTAAATTTACTCCTAAATCTTCTGCTTGCTTGAGAGCGTGCTTCCGAACAAAATTCATCTCTTCCGGTTCGTCTGCTTCTGCTGCCATTTTCACAGCTTTATCTAAAAGGTTCATTTGATTGATAAATAAATCTCGGAATACACCAGAACAGTTAATCACTACGTCAACACGAGGACGACCTAATTCCTCCAATGGAATTAATTCCAACTTATTCACCCGACCCAAAGCATCAGGTACAGGTTTCACACCTACCATCCACATTACTTGAGCGAGAGACTCACCATAAGTCTTGATATTGTCAGTTCCCCACAAAACAACAGCGATAGTTTCTGGATACTGCCCACCATTTTCTTGCATCTGTCGTGCCAATAAACGGTCAACCACAATTTTTGCCGACTTAACCGCAGCAGCAGTAGGAATAGACTGGGGGTCGAGGGCGTGCATATTCTTACCAGTCGGCAACACATCCGGGTTCCGAATCGGGTCGCCACCAGGTCCGGGTAAAATATATTCCCCTTCCAACGCTCGCAACAGAGAACCTAACTCGTTATCAGCACAAACCTGCTCAAGGCAAAATTCCAAATATTCAAACAGAGGTTTAATAACTTCAGCATCAACATCAGGAAAACCTGCTGCTTCTAAAGCTTCTATCCAAGGTGCTTTTTTCCTCATATTGAAGAAATTGAGTTTGCTCACCATCGAAACTCGACCTTCAGCATCCGTTTGTTGTTGTACCAACGCAGCAACAGCAGCACGAGTCGCTTCCGTAATACTCTGAACTAACTCCACATCTGCCAAAATACCTTTATTATTATTTTGGTAAAGTTCCTCAATATCGCGGTTAAGACTATTAGCAATGATCCGAGGTAAACCAGTTATTTCTTCCTCTTCCCGGTCTAAACTAGCAATATTTACCAAAGTAGCGATCGCCTCTTCAGCACTAGGAGGTTTACCAATAATGTGCAAACCACAAGGCAACAACCGAGACTCAATTTCCATCAGTCTGCGATAAACATCCCCAACAATTTTATCCCGTTCCTCAGCAGTCAACTCCTGAGCATCTTTTTCTGGCAGCGTCACATCCTGGTCTAAATTCACTATCCGACACTTATCCATAATAGTGTTGACAATGGGAATACCTCGTCCGCTATCCTTCAAAGTTTGATAGGAACCGATCAACTCGTTCAACTCCTGCAAACCCTTATATAAACCAGCATTTTCCGCAGGGGGAGTCAAGTAAGAAATAGTCTCAGCATAACTCCGACGTTTAGCAATAGTCGCCTCACTCGGATTATTCGCTGCATAATAATAGATATTGGGAATACTACCAATCAGATTATCAGGATAACAATCTCCAGACATTCCAATTTGCTTACCAGGCATAAATTCGAGAGAACCGTGAGTACCAAAATGCAGCACCGCATCAGCTTTCCAAATTTGTTCTAAATAAGTATAGTAAGCAGCAAAACCATGATGGGGACTTGCGGAACGAGAAAATAATAACCGCATCGGGTCGCCTTCATAACCAAATGTTGGTTGTACTCCAATAAAAACGTTGCCGAAACTCTTACCGTAGATTAATAAATTTTCGCCATCGCTATTCAGGTTTCCTGGAGGGGGTCCCCAATTTTCATGTAAACGTTCGGAATATGGTGTCAAACTTTCATATTCTGCAACTGACATCCGGTGAGCAATATTCAACTCCGGACTTTGATACTGAGCAGTCGCATCATGGATGACTTGCTTCATCAACTCTTCTGCGGAGTCTGGCAAATCTTGAATATCGTAACCGTTACCTTTGAGTGCTTTGACAACTTCATAGATAGAACCAAATACATCTAAATATGCAGCAGTACCAACATTTCCCTTATCTGGTGGGAAACTGAAAATAGTAATAGCAACTTTTTTATTCAGTTTAGGTTTACGTCTAAGAGTTGCCCACTTGAGAGCGCGTTGAGCAACAGCTTCGATCCGGTCTTGGAGAGCGATCGCTTTTCCGGTCGCCCCATCCCGTCCAGACATAATAATAGGTTCGATCGCTCCGTCAAGTTCGGGAATAGCTATTTGCAAAGCAACTTGTATGGGGTGCAAACCAAGTTCGCTTTCTTCCCATTCTTCAGTAGTCTGGAAAACCAGAGGTAGGGCAACCATATATGGTCGGTTCAACCGTTTCAAAGATTCGATAGCTTTCGGATGGTCTTGTCTAGCAGGTCCGCCAACCAGTGCAAAACCAGTTAGAGAAATAACTGCATCTACTAATGGTGTAGGTTCAACTCCCTTAGCAGCAGTTTCCCAAAAATAGGCATCCACTGGTTTAGAAAAATCTAACCCTCCAGCAAATACAGGCACAACTCGCGCTCCCATTGCTTCCAATTCTTGCAACATGGCAACGTAGTGAGCGTCATCTCCCGTAACTAAGTGGGTACGCTGCAAAACTAAACCAACACAAGGAGCGAGGGGGTCTTTCAAATCTTCGGAAATGTCTTTGCGATTGTTGTACCAGGTGAGATATTCTTTAACATCCTCAAACATTTTAGGTGCCAGGGGATGCCAGATACCCATGTCTGGATAAACTACTGGATCGACATATTGAAAAGAACTTTTTTTCTCATTCTTGAAAACATATTTGTCTGCCAACATCAGCAAGAAATTTTCCAAGTTTTCCGAGGAACCCCCTAACCAATACTGGAAACTGAGCATAAAGTTCCTAGCATCCTGCGCCTTGTCAATAGGCATATACTTCAATACTTTCGGCAGAGTTTGCAGTAACTTCAACATTCCATCTTGGAAAGAAGAGCCAGATTTTTCCTTGCGCTTCCGCATGAACTGAGCAATCGCGCTTTTACTCTGACCTAGTTGGGCCATTGAAAAGCTGCCCATTTTATTCAGGCGCATTACCTGTGGCATGGAAGGGAAGACAACGGCAACATCTAATTTATCGCGGTGGGGGGTAACAGCCTCTACCACTTTTTCGGCCAAGTCTTCAATAAAAATTAGGGAAGCGATAAAAATGTTAGCTTCAGAAACCTCTTTTTTGAAGTTTTCATAGTTTTTTGGGTCGCGTAGTTCTTCTATTAGATAGCCACTAATTTCTATGGCCAGGTTAGGATTTTTTTCGTTAATAGAACGCACTGCTCCTGAGAGGGCACTTTGATATTGTGCTTCTAAAACGATATATACGACTTTCAGGAGCGATCGCCCTTTCAAGTCTTCTGGGACAATGTGGCGAACGGCGGGTTTAACAGATGTGAACATTAAGTATTGCTCCTTGAGGATAATTGCTGATACTTAATGAGTATTTTTACCATAAAATAGTAACAAAAG
Organism: Dapis brunnea BLCC-M229; assembly: GCF_050015995.1. Lineage (NCBI taxonomy): Bacteria > Bacillati > Cyanobacteriota > Cyanophyceae > Oscillatoriales > Microcoleaceae > Dapis > Dapis brunnea. The sequence goes on from NZ_JBNHEP010000089.1 coordinate 29,265, forward strand.
GTAGGGTAAGGTCTTGGTTTGATACAATTCTATAAAAAATTTGAAATTTTTCGTTACATTTATTGACAAAATGCCTAGTATATACTCTAATATTTTTTACAAAAATTAACTTGACATTTTGTTATAAATATGTATATAAGTCAGACTATACATCGGCACTTAGCTCCGCATTGGTAATTGATAGGATGATTTATGTGTAGGCGGTTCCTACTCCAGTCAAGGTAAGCAAAGAGGGATTGCCCAAATTTCCGAAACGCTGATTGAGCAACTGCCTTAATTCTGAATCAGAAAATCTGACCTACTTATATCATGTCCGGTTGAATAGTTATAATTAGAGCTTCGTAGTAGGGCTAGAGCAATACTACAAACAAAAATTTTTTGTTTCGCTGCGCGACATGAAACGCGTCAGCGGAACGGAGTTCTATCGCTGATTATCCGGACATGGTATTAGTGAAGCATCATCCAAAGTCGGGAATAAACGACCACTGCCAAAAGTAGATTGACTGCTATTCTGGTTATAGAATAAATTACCTGTGCTTTGATATTTCTACTACTGGTTGCATATGTCTGACTGTCCACAATTTAAAACTCCCTACTCCCTGGATTACAAGCGATCGCGACTGCCCACACCGATTAAAATATCATCACCTGCTGCATCTTAAGCATTTGATAATTTGACAAATTAATAATTAGAAAAAAATCATTGATAAAATGTTTAAACCTACATTCCGCACTACAAAATGTAGCATGAACAACGGAGACAGGAGACAGGAGACAGGAGACAGGAGGCAATCAAAGTGGTCAATAGGAGTAAGTAATTGAGTATTTATGCTTAATATTTTCCTGAGAATCTGACTCCTGAGAAAGGTCAATGAATAGGATTTATAGAGTATAAATACGAACCCGCGCTACCATTTTTTATACTACTTTTAATATTACAACTTGACGTGCGGAATATGGGTTTAAATAAAAGAAATAAAATAGAGTTGTTGGGAAATAACTTAGGTTAGCGAAAAATGAAAACTTAAACTGATCAATTTTGGTTAGTGACTTTGTTATTTATGCTGCCATCAGCTACAGGTTCCATAATCCAGTTGCTGTTAACATTAATTTGTCATCAAAATCATTCTTGTGATTACGGTAAATCTGATTGACAGCCCCATAGCGTTTGACACCCGCAAAGGCGTTTTCACATATTACCCGCTTATTGACTCAATTTCCGATTTTCCTGCTTTTGCTGTTCAGTTAATTCTCCCCCTTTTGGTTTTTTATGGGGTATACAGATATTTTCATACTGATGTTGAATACCTTGAAACCCACTATCTACTTCAATTGGTATCACGACCGGTATATTTCCTATCAACTTTTCGCTCACGCATGGAGTTTCTTGTCATGTAACTTTCCCTCTCTTGCCTGACTCAACACTAGCACTTGTTTATTTTGGTCTACTGCTGCTAGATGTTTGCGAGTATGACGCTTTTTTTTTCCTGAATAATTCAGTTTTTGTTTTTCTGAGTCAGTAGGCCGTTGCACTGGCCGTTCTGTACCATCCATCACCACTCGTTCTACTTCAGGGAAACGCTCCATAAATGCTTGGAGACTGTTGATTTGGCGTTCTGGTAGTGCTTTTTTTTCTCCCAAGGCTGCTTCTAATACAGGCTGTAAACGATGAGCCCAATGATGTGCCTGGCTACGGTCGATGTCAAACAGAATACTGGCCAAATCAAAGGTGGGGTAACATTTGAAGTAGAAGAGAATATAAAATAATTTGTCTTCAAAAGTCCGTAAACGAGCCTTACGGCCTCCTCCAACAGAGCGTTGACGAGGTTGATCTCTCAATGTTTGCTCATATGCCTGAATAAAGGCTAAGAGCAAGGATTGAAATGCTTTACGATTTAATCGTGTTAATGCCCTGAGTAACCTATCCTGTTTTAAGGCTCGTTCAATATTTAGCATTTCTGAGCACCAATTTTTTCTTGGTTTATTTTACCTTATTTCCCAACAACTCTAATAATTAGAAAAGAGGGAGTAGGGAGTAGGAGGAAATTTGGGCGTTGCTGAATAAATGTATGATATTAAAGGAGTCAGGATTAAGGAGGTAGAAAGGAGTTTTTTTCCGCAACTTTGGGTAGGTTCTAGGTATGATTTGCACTCTTAATTTTGGACTCAAAACTTAGATTATTAGCAATTTCATACTGTATTTCAGCCACTCCACTAAATGAAACTAAATTATAGGAGAAAATTCAATGACAGAATTAATTAACGTTGCTAAAGCTGGAGATATTTCTCAAGTTGAAACTTTGCTGAGAGGGGGTGTGGATATTAATGCCAGAAACTCGGAGGGTTCAACTGCTTTAATTGCTGCTGCTGAAGCTGGCCATGTAGAGATAGTGAAAAAATTGCTGGTTACTGGTGCAGATGTCAATGGCAATGATCCTGATGGTTGGGTCCCTTTGATGAGTGCTGCTGCTAGTGGCAACCAGGAGATTTTGCAACTGTTGTTAGATGCTGGTGCTGATGTTAATGCTACTACGAATTTTGGCTTGACTGCTTTAATGACTGCTGCTGGTAGTGGTCATATTACTCTAGTGCAAATTTTACTAGGCCAGGGAGCAGAGATTAAGGCGAAAGATAATAATAAATGGACGGCCTTAGTCTGGGCAAATTCGGAAGGTCATAAGAATGTGGTGGAGTTGCTGAAGCAGATGCGCGACGGTGAATGAGATTAATTTTTTTCTCAACATACATTCAACAATTAATAATTAAATAATTCTGGTTTAAAGCCTCTCATGAGCAAGGATAAAAAGCGGTCGAGGGATGGCGAGGTCTCCTCGCCATATCCAATCGACCAAGAGAAAAGAAATAATATTTCCTTAGATTCAATCCTCTTGGTTTTAACCAGAGGTAATTATCCATTATCCATTAATGAACTCTTCTTTTCAAGAAGAGGATTGGAGAAAAATATTTTTTTCTTTTTTATTCCTGAAATTAGAGGGTTTCAACCTTAATTTTGCGGTAAAAATAAATAGTTTTTAACTAAATAATTTATGGAGCAACAAAACCGCCAACAAATTCCGATTTTATGTCTGATTTTTTTGCCAGTTTTATTCATGGGAATTTGCATCCTCAAGTATAGTGTAAATTTTCCTTTTTCTGACCAATGGCCTCTAGCCATCATGTTTGAGAAAATCTACACTGGTAATCTTTCTTTTAGTGACTTATTTGCTCAATTTCATGAAAGTAGAAAATTTTTTCCCAGGCTAATTTTTATCGGTTTAGCTTATTTGACGAATTGGGATGTCAGGTATGAAATGTTGGTAATCTTTTTGTTGACTTGCATTGTTTCTCTAAATGTCTATTGGTTAAGTAGGTTAACTGTAAAAGGTGGTTTTGTTACTCAACTTTTTCTCTTAACAATTTCTAACTTACTAATTTTTTCTCCTGCCCAATATGAAAATTGGCTTTGGGGAATTCAGGTTGTGGTTTATATTCCTATTGCTTGTTTGACTGGCTGTTTAGTTATTGCTCAAAAAAAATTGAGTTTAAGAACAAAGTTGATAATTTGTTTTTGTCTGTGTACGGTTAGCACTTTTTCTTATGCCAATGGAATGTTGACTTGGGTATTGGTTTTTCCCGGATTAACAATTTTAGCCTCTGGAAAATGGCAGGAAATTTTCACTAAAAATATTTGGATAATTATTGGTGGTTTTTTGGGTTTTGTCGCCAACGTAGTTGTTTATTTTTATGATTACCAAAAACCTGATAAACACCCGAGTTTATTCTCAGCGATCAGTCATCCAGTTGATACATTTCATTATTTCTTGGCTTTTTTAGGCGCTCCTTTGGCATTTGAAAATTTAACTGTGGCAACAATAGTCGGATTTTTGGTATTTGGTTTGTGGATGTTTGTCTGTTGGCAGTTTTTTCGATTAGTTAAAACAGATTTTTTGTTATTACATCGTCTCATTGTTTGGCTAATGATTGGAGTTTATGCAATTATTAGTGGAGCTGTAACTGCTGTAGGTAGAGTTGGTTTTGGTGTTGGTCAAGCTTTGGCTCCAAGATATACAGCTTTTTCATTATATTTGATGGTGTCTTTGATTTATCTACTGGCTATTTTTTTCCAGATAGCTAGTCAAAACAATACTCGGAAAAAGTTAATTAGATATAATTCCTTATTACTTATTACTGTTTTCTTAGCTTTACATATTAATACGACTATGAATGCTTTAGACAGGATGAGCGATCGCCGAATTATATTGCTTCAAAGTAAAGCTTGTTTATTGATGATAAATGTCATCCATCAAGATGAATGTTTGGTAATGAAAAGAAGTTCTGAACCTCTGAAAAAAACTGCTAATATTTTAGATAAATTGGGTTTTTTACAACCAGGATTAGTCAAGAGTAAAAATATTCAAGATATTGCAGAAGAGCCAAAATCAGACTTAGTTTATGGTTATTTTGATACAGTAAATCAAATTGATAACCAGACTTATATTGCTAATGGTTGGGCAATATTACCAGAAAGAGGCGAAGTTGCTGATGGAGTGATTTTAACTTATGAAAATTCCGAAGGAGAAGCAATAATATTTAAGTTAATTAATCAGAGAACACCCAGACCTAGTGTCAGAGAATATTTTAATAATTCAACTTATTTATATTCAGGTTGGCAAACATCTTTTTCTATTGAGGAAATTCCCCAAGGAACAGTTAAACTTAAAGCTTGGGCGTTTGATACGGAGACTGGCAAAGCTTTTTTATTAAACAAAACTCAAATAGTTAACTAGCTATGAGCTTTTATAGCAATTTGAAAAAAGAATGTTACGAATAGTAAGGGGGATAAAAATATTTTTCAGAAGATTTCCCTTTGGCAAAAAAGATAATTTCCGATCTAAAACATGGTATCAAAGGCATTTATTCTGACTCCTGACTCCTAAAAAATCCCCTAGTCATTTGTAGCAAACATTTATCAAAATGGTATTAGCAGCTCAGGGTTACAGCGCTTTTCAGATTGATGAACCACATTGGCACAACCAAAACCTTGTAGGGACCTTCCATGGAAGGTCCCTACTGTGGTCTACCGTGCAGGAAAACTGCTGTAAAATCCCTAGCCAGCAGCATTAGTAATATCAAGGTTAGATTTACTGAAACAAAAATGGTTATTCTTATACCAATTCACTTTAAAAATGTCACAAATAGTTTCAAACACCCTATGTGAAATAATTTCCTGAAACTACTGAGCGCGTAAAAGTTATGAGTCTATAAAATCATAATGCATTCAGGCATGAATTTTGACTGTCTTGAGTCTGTCTTACATTCTGGAGCGCCTACTGTGCGGAAGTAATTCCGCACAGTAGGCGCTCCGTAGGGGACCTCAGAATTACACACTCGATGCATGAATTCTGTGAAACGGTATTACTACCTGGCGATCGCTCCTTGGCAAAATACCAAAAAAGAGCGATCGCTACTGGATATAAGCGATCGCTCTTAAAAGGTAGATGGTAAGATTGCAATTAGTAACCTTGTGGTTTTAATGCAGAAATATAGCCTTCATTTACTTCTGCTGAAAAGTAAGCAATTAACTTCGTACAAGTTGATGTACGTCGAAACCAATTCACTGCTATACACTCAGAATCACTTTCACATAAGTTAGAACATTCTTGTAGCCCAGAAACAGTGGTAACGGCAAACTGTCGACCTCGGATAAATACATCAGGCGACAATGGCCCCATGTCTGCAAGAGCTGACGTTACATTTCCTAGCATCGTAACGAAAAAAAACAATGCTACCAGCATGATTCCTGGGATCATTTTCCACAATCTTTCTACTTGTTTCTCCTTTTCCTTATATTCGATGTTTTTCAAAAAGTACTTTCAAATTTTCATTGATGGTAAATACACTAGAATACTACCTTTTCCTCTAATATTTTCTTAATTTTTCTTTCCCAGCAACTTTAGCAATCTAACAACTACAGATAATAATTGACTTTTCAGTTGTGTATTTTTATGATTATCAAAAACCCGATCGACATCCGAGCTTTTTATTGACAATAAGTCACCCAGTTAATAAATTTTATTACTTTCTCGCTTTTTTAGTCGCTCCTTTAGCATTTGAAAATTTCACTGTGGCAATAGTAGTCAGAGTTTTGGTATTTTGAGTAACTAACAAAGCAAAAGTTGCGATCGCTTGAGACAGAATTCAGGATATAGAAGTCAATAGTCAGGCAAGGATGCAAATAATTCAATTATACCAATTGGAAAAAAGTTGGGTAAATATCCGGAGTAGGGAATTGTAATAAGCAGAATTATCAGGCTTCCCTACTTCTGATTTCTGCCATTCAGCAAGCATATAAGAGTTTTCGAGCGAAATGGTATTATCCATAGCATGCTAAGATAATGTTGTGAAAATAACTGTATTTTTGAGAAGATAATTTTTATGACTCAAAGCCTTTCCCGAATCATGAAATTTTTCAGATTAGTATTAGTTGCCTTCCTAATGGCAATACTTGTGAATATGGGTATCTCAGTGGCGCATCGTCCACATGATGTTGTCACACACATTGAAGTATCACCAAATTATCAACAAGACCAGACAGTATTAATTGTTGTTAGAAATAACCTGTATCGTTCATCTGATGGAGGCGCTTCATGGCAGCGTATTACTCAGGGTTTAGATTATTCTAGTTTATTTATCACAGCTCTGGAGTTGAGTCAGCAAAATGATGGTTTGGCATTTCTGGGAACACTTGGAGATGGAATCTATCGCTCATCAGACAAAGGACTTACCTGGCAAAATACCAGTAAAGGTTTAGATGAACTTGCTATAGACCATATAATTGTTTCACCAACTTCATCAAAAGTTGTCCTAGCCAGTATATCCGATCAACTCTACTTAACTCAAAATTCTGGGGAGAGTTGGCAACAGGTCTTCCAAAGTAAAAGTCCTATTGAAGCTCTGGGTTTTTCTAATGATGGCAAATTAGTTATTGCTGCCAATACAAAAGAACTCTTGGTCTCTCGCGACAGTGGAGCCACTTGGCAAGCTAGCGATCGCGCAGCATCTGGCCTGCCACTTGATAGTCCAATTATTGCTATTGAGTCTATGCTAGGTGGACCAGTCGGTTCAATGTCGCTTGGGACTGAAACCCAGGGTATTTTTCAAACCACTGACCAAGGCAAAACTTGGACAAAACAGGTAACTCCGATTGCCAATGAGGTTATTAAAGATATCAAAATTATTCCAGGTTCTCAAAATGAACCACAACTGTTTGTTTCCACGGCAAATACTGGGTTATTTTACTGGGATGGCCAAGAATGGCAAGCAAAAACTCAGGGACTAATAATCGATCCCCAAGCTAAAGGTATGAAGCAACCTAACTTTACTGAGCTGGAGTTCTCTCCAGATGGCAGTGTGAGTTTCCTAGCAGGTTTTGATGGTCTCTTCAAGTCGGAAGATCGGGGGGAAAATTGGCAAGACTTAGAAACCATACTGAGGAGTACGGTGGTTGCAATGGCAGTTTCTAATAATTCAACTTTGGCAACTGTGGACTACGTTGGCCACATTAATATCAGTAGCGATGGCGGTCAAACTTGGAAAATCGCTGAAAGAGGTCTGCAAGAACCTTGGTTTACTAGAAAGTGGGAATCACTACCACCCAACTATGATCCTCGTCGCTACTTTGATGTTGCTTTTTCTCCAAACTACGATCGAGATAAAACACTATGGGCCTCACTACTCTGGACAAAGGTCGCAAGAAGTCAGGATGGTGGTATTTCCTGGTCAATTACTTCTATGCCTAAGGAAGAACGTGGACTCACAATAGGTGTTTCTCCAGACTTCTCAAATGATAAGACTGTTTACATCGCAGCTCAGAAGGGTAATATCTATCGGTCTCAAAATGGAGGTAAAGATTTTCAGAAAGTTGGTCAGGTTCCATCTCTTCGAGGGAACAATGGTTCGTCTATTGTCATATCTCCTAATTTTGCTAGCGATAATACTCTCTATGTAACTGGAGAGAAGGGAGTCTACAAGAGCACCGACGCTGGGAAAAACTGGGAAGCAATAACTGAAAATACAGCTTTAGCTGAAGCCGGAAAAATCCAGATAGTTATTTCTCCAGGCTTTGCACAGGATCAAACTTTATTTGTTAGTACCAGGGGTCAAGGTCTTTTTGAATCACGGGATGGAGGAAAAACTTGGAACCAGCGGTTGACTATACCTGGATTAGATACTGACTCCCCTGAATTGGAAGCTATTGCTATTTCACCAAACTATGAGAACGATCAAACACTTGTGTTGGGTGTGCTAGGTCTTGGGTTATACAAAAGTGAAGATGGAGGGCAATCATTCAAACAAATTACAGATGGTTCATTACCTGTATCAAGAATAGGCAATGTGCCTTCATCAGGAAGGCCGATTGTTTTTTCACCAAACTATTTTAATGATAGGACTATCTACAGCTTTGGTTCAGCCAGTTTGGAAATATTCAAGTTAACAACAGATAATGGAAAAACTATAGAAACTTTAGTTATTCAAAATTCTGAGTCAATGGGAGAACTAAATTTTCTCAGCAATATTCGGCTAGCTTTATATGTCTATCAAAGTTTATTGAAAAGGGTTTTAGCCCTGTTAGTCGTCGTCATCGTAATAGGGGTCGTTATCTACCTAATGTCAAGAAAACTCAAGGGCCGAGGTAAGGTATAACTGTTTAGCATTTAAACTATATATCTTAATTTTGGGAAAGGTAACACCGGATATGCGAACAGGAAAGCAAAACAAAAATCTTATTCTATCTTTGCATCTACCTCAAGTTCATCAGTATCAGCAAACTGAACCCTCTATGCCGATCGGTTGGAAAGTTTTGATCGTTATGATACTGGTATTGCGTATCTTTTTATCTTTCGGCAACTTAGATCAAAACCCTGACAATGCTGATGAAGTTAGAGGCTTTGATCGAATAGCAGGTTACACCATTAACACCTATTAGATATCTCCAGAAAATCAACTTGCCCTGTATTTAACATCAGCTAGAGTTGTAAAAGTCACTTACAAAATCATTTTTCGTATCTTTGGCGTGAAAATCTATTCTCTGTTCCCAGTTAAGTGTTTCCAGTTAAGTGTTCCCTACTATGTGCAAAAAGTCTATATCTTTTAATTTGAAAAAGATAGTGGGGGTCGCCAAATTTTGGCTTAAAACATTTAACAGTTAACCGATGAATGATGACTGATAAGTAGGGACGTTCAATAGAACGTCCCTACTGTATTATTGTAGGAGGAGGTTTTTCTATGGCTATAAAATCGGATTTATAGGGCTTTTCATTAACATAGAATACAGAGATTTTGGCTTAAAGGGACTTATGCTGAGGGCAGAAGCGGTGCGACCCAGCGACGACGACAGCTCGCTTGCTGAACGCGCACCAAGAGAGGGAATGCTGACCAAGAGAGGCAGAAGTTTTGTAGTAAACATTTTGGAAAACCGCTATAATAATATCATGTTAATTTGAATGCACATAATATAAGTGATATCGCAAACAGGTTCAAAATTATAATGTGGGCATTCTCCGCGACGTGATATAAATTAAAAACTCGTAGACTTGACAAGCATAAACCAGATATATATGATTTATGCGAAGCATTAAAAATCACTATGAAAAATATTGATTATTCTGTAGTTATTCCCATTTTCAACGAATCAGAAATTATCCCTGAACTCTGGCGAAGATTATCAGATGTTTTAGACAGAGTTGATGGGAGTAGTGAAGTAATTTTTATAAATGATGGGAGTGTAGATAATTCTTTTGAACTGCTAAAAGAAATAAGTCATAAAAATCAAGAAGTAAAAATTATTAGCTTTTCCAGAAACTTCGGTCATCAATGTGCTTTATCTGCTGGAATAGATCATGCTAATGGTAAAGCAGTTATTCTAATGGATGGAGATTTACAAGATTCTCCAGAAGCAATTATCAGTTTTTCGCGACTTTGGCAACAGGGATATGATGTGGTTTATGCTATTAGAAAAAATCGCAAAGAAAAATGGTTAAAACGATTAGCATTTAAAAGCTTTTATTACATCCAAAGAAAGTTGTCAGGAATTGTAACTCCCATGGATGCAGGAATCTTTTCTTTAATGGATAGAAAAGTTATTCTAACCTTACGGCAAATGCCAGAACGCAATAAATATTTAAGTGGGTTAAGAGCTTATGCTGGATTTAAACAAATAGGAGTTTATGTAGAACGGGGTCCTCGATATAGAGGTGAGCCTAAAGTGTCAGTTTCTAAGTTATTTAAACTTGCTTTTGATGGGATATTTTCTTTTTCTACAATTCCTCTAAAAATGGCTACTATTCTAGGTTTAGTATCGGCAATTGTATCTTTTATTATTGGCTTAATTGGTCTTTACGTTAAATTTATTTTAGGGCAAGAATTTCTCTCCTGGGCTTATGGTTTAACTACTACTTTTTTTATGGGAGGAATTCAACTACTTTCTTTAGGAATTATTGGAGAATATATCGGTCGAATTTATGATGAAGTTAGGCAAAGACCTTACTATATTATTGACGAAAAAATTGGCTTTGAGGAATAAAAGTAATTTGTAAGCATTTCCTGCGGAATGCTGGGCAAACATTCTTCAGACATTTATTGTCTTGAAATTATTACTATTACCTGGGTAATGATTGATTTATACAGAGTGATATCATGTCCGGTAGCATCGGTATTGTATAGCAAAGGTAGGGAACACTTAACAGGGAACACTTAACAGAGAAGAGAGACGAGAGGGAGGAAGGTTTAAGAGCAAGAAAAAACTTAAATTTCCTGTTGATATTTACGCTTGGGTTTACACAAACGATATAAACGGACATGATATGATTAGTGCTTTAATTACAACTACTGGAAGGATGGCTTTGGAAATTGAATAATATCTTGATTCAAAAAATATAACTTTTTGTTTGTATTTGATTGTTCCTATAATTCATTAGTAATTAAATTATAGATAGCTGCTTAGGCAATCAAGTTGATGGCGTATTTGAGAAATTAACAAAACTAGATAATAATATCTATATCAAGCCTAAAACTCCTTTCATTAATGGATAATGGATAATGGATAATTACCTCTGATTAAAACCGTAACGGAATTGAATATAAGGAAATATCCTAGCACTTTTCTCGCATTGGTGATTGGATATGGGTAGGTTTCCTCAGCATCCCATCCTACGGAAAGCTTTCCTATCGGAATGCTCCGCAAACGCAATTCAAGTCGCTCCGCAAAACGACCAAGAGAAAAGAGAATATTCGCCAAGGTCAAGCCTCCTTATTGCAGAGGTACTGAATTGCGCAGTTCCGACCATAGGAGGCTAACTGATAACTGATAACTGAAATGACCCAGATGATTAAAAGAAAAAAAATACTAAACAATAACTTGCTGATTTTACATTTGATCGGCATAGGTTTAGTAATATTGCCAGCAGTTGTAATTGGAATATTAATTATTACTTACAGCGTTAATATTCCCTATTGGGACCAATGGAATCTCATGCCTCAGTTATTTATCAAAATTTCCCAAAATTCTTTGTCATGGCAAGACTTAATTGCTCAACATAATGAAAGTAGAAAGCTATTTCCGCGCCTAATTTTTCTCGGACTAGCATATTTAACTAACTGGGATGTGAGATATGAAATGCTGGCAATATTTTTGTTAGCTTGTCTAGTTTCTCTAAATATTTATCGCCTCAATAGATTAACCGTAAAATTTAAGATATTCCCAACTTTACTCATAGCTTTTTTAGCAAATATTCTGATATTTTCTGCAATTCAATATGATAACTGGTTTTGGGGAATTCAATTAGTAGTTTTCATGCCTATTGCTTGTATTACTACTGCAATTTCAGTTGTTTATTCTCGCCTCAATCTTAGATATAAATTCTTAATTTGTATGATGCTTTGCATCATCAGCACCTTTTCTTATTCTAATGGCATGATAGCTTGGGGAATTATTTTACCTGTACTAACATTAGTTCCAGTCAAATCAAAGTCAGATTTACTGAAACAAAAATGGTTATTCTTAGGTTGGATAGCAGTTTTTATTACCAATATAATTATCTATTTTTATGATTATCGTAAACCAGAAGTTAGCCCTAGTATCATACCAGCATTTCAGAATCCAGAACAAACTTTACAATTTTTCTTAGCCTTTATTGGTTCTCCCTTGGGTTCTGGTTATCAAATATCTCCTCTAATTTATTCGACATTTATTGGTGGAGTAGAAATAGCAATATTTTTCTGTTTATGCCTTTACCTAATCAAACATATTCAAGACAATTCTCTGTTAGAGAGAATGATAGGTTGGATAACGATTGGTTTCTACTCAATAGTTAGTGCTTTAATAACTTCTGTTGGTAGAGTTGGTTTTGGAGTTGAAACTGCTTTGTCTTCAAAATATACAACATTTTCTATCTATCTAATCGTTGCTATTATTCACTTATTACCAATAGTTGTTAGTCATATTTATAGTCAAACATATCTGCAAAAATCCCAAGTATGGCTCCATAAAATTACTGCTGTAATTGCTATATTGGGATTACTTGTTTTATATGGGCAATCATTTACTTACAGTCTCAAGCAAATTCAGAGTATATATCAATTAAGAATGGATGGAAAAACTTGTTTGTCATTTATTAATCTCATAGAAAATAAGTATTGTGTTGCAGAAAAAATTTTAAATAATTATGATGATATCAAATATTTAGCCAATCAACTTAATAACCTCGGAATGTTAAAACCTGGTTTAGTTATCGGCGATAATATTGAAGGGATAGCTGCTGAAAAAGACAAAGATAAAAGGTACGGTTCATTAGATTCAATAATGCCTTTAAATAATTGGTATTTTGTCAATGGTTGGGCATTTTTACCAGAGCGAAATGAACCTGCTGATGCCATTATTTTAACTTATAAAAATCAAGCAGATGATTGGATTATATTTGATATTTTAATGTCTGCTCAAACTCCCAGAGAAAGTTTAGTTCAACTATTTAATAATCCTGCATATTTGAATGCTGGTTGGGAAAAAACAATTGCTGGTAAACTTTTACCAAAAGGTCAGTGGAAAATTTCAGCTTGGGCGTTTGATGCTAAAGTAGGTAAAGCTTATAAATTAGATAGAAATCATCTGATTAACAAAAATTAAGTGTTGTTTACTATAGTTACTTACCGAAAAATTAAGGTTTAAAGCCTCTCATGAGCAAGGAGAAAAAGCGGTCGTTTGCGGAGCATTCCCTCAGGATGGGATGGCGAGGTTTCCCGAAGAGTGCAGAGCCGCTGCCTCTTGCAGAGGAGCTGCCTCTTACTACGGTAGCTCTCGCTAACGCTAACGCTTTTCATGTCGGCGACAGCCGAAACGCCATATCCAATCGACCAAGACAGCGGTCGGAAAGCGGAGCATGACCTTAGGATGGGATGGCGAGGTCTCCCGAAGAGTGCAGAGCCGCGTTTCATGTCGCGTTTGCGTTAGCATGACCTAGGAAAGCGAAACGC
>NZ_JBNHEP010000090.1:0-3789 GCF_050015995.1 Dapis brunnea BLCC-M229
AAAGGATTCACTAGAATTTTGAATTTTGAATTTTGAATTCAGAGTTGATAATTTTGAATTTTGAATTTATAATTAATCTTGAGCTTTAGTATTTTTAATGATTGCATGAAGAATAGAAATTAATTCATTAGATTCTTTTAGTCATGACTTACGCAAGACCTATATTTTGTAGGGGCTAACGGCCGTTCGCCCCTACAGATGGTGTACAATCTAATATTTTGCGTAAGTCCCATTAGTAAAGGAACTAATCTTTGTTTTAGTTCTTTTTCTGTTGCAATTAGTATCTTTAACTAGTAATTAGTCTCTCTAGCTTCCTAGAGAGAAATATTCATTTTATGGATAAAATTGGCTTTACCGAATTATTAATTATTAATAATTGATAATTAAATAATTCATGCCTTGAAGCCTCCCCTTGGATAGGGGAAAAAGCGGTCGTTTGCGGAGCAGTCCGTTAGGATGGGATGGCGAGGTCTCCTCGCCATATCCAATCGACCAAGAGAGCGGTCGGAAAGCGGAGCAGTCCGTTAGGATGGGATGGCGAGGTCTCCCGCTCTTTCAGAGCCGCTGCGCTTTTCATGTCGGCGACAGCCGAAACGCCATATCCAATCGACCAAGAGAAAAGAAATAATATTTCCTTATATTCAATCCTCTCGGTTTTAACCAGAGGTAATTATCAATTATCCATTATCAATTATCCATTATCAATTAATGAATTTCTGCGTTTTGTGCTTCCTCAATATTTGCGCCTATGCTTGTCCCAAAGCGTATTAACTGTTTACTCAAATCATACCCTGTCCCACCATTTTCTCTCAAAAACTTGCAAAGCTTTACTATTATTATGCTAAAATTTAGACTCTTACTCTTGTATATCTTTTTTTGCCATCAATGGTTGTATTTATTCTAAATTGTAACATATTTTTTATTTTTAATTTTGCCATAGTCATGAAGTCCTATTTATTCTGAATTCCAAAATTCTAAATTCTCAAAAAATTCTAAATTATGATAATGTCCAACCATGAGGTTTCCTCTCAATTTCTTACTCCCCAAAGTTTTCTAGAACGCAGTGTGGCAGCATTTTCTGACAAAGATGCCATAGTTTACCGTTCCTCTCGCTGGACTTATGCTCAGGTTGCTGCTAGAGTTAATAAATTGGCAAGCGCCTTAAAAAATTGGGGGTTACAAAAAGGCGATCGCGTAGCTTTCCTTTGCCCCAATATTCCACCGATGTTAGAAGCACATTTCGGCGTTCCTCTAGCAGGAGGAGTTTTAGTCGCGATTAATATTCGATTAGCTCAATCAGATATTTCTTACATTCTGAATAACTGTGGAGCGCGTCTATTATTTGTGGATACAGAATTATCTCACCTGGTAGCATCAGTGCAGGATGAGTTGGAAACTGTAGAAGAAATTATTAATATAGTAGATACTCAAATAGAGACAACAGGAGAAAAATTACCAGGAACAGATTATGAAACTTTTTTAAGCACAGGTACATCAGACCCTTTACCTTCCCCTCTTACAAACGAAAACGAAGCAATTTCTATCAACTATACCAGTGGCACCAGTGGTCAACCAAAGGGCGTAGTATATACCCACCGTGGAGCTTATCTAAATGCTTTGGGCGAAGCTTTAGAATTAGGCATGAATAATAACAGTATCTATTTGTGGACTTTACCTATGTTTCACTGCAACGGTTGGTGTTTTACGTGGGGAGTC
Organism: Dapis brunnea BLCC-M229; assembly: GCF_050015995.1. Taxonomy (NCBI): domain Bacteria; kingdom Bacillati; phylum Cyanobacteriota; class Cyanophyceae; order Oscillatoriales; family Microcoleaceae; genus Dapis; species Dapis brunnea. The sequence continues at coordinate 1,717 of NZ_JBNHEP010000090.1, forward strand.
GTTGCTGTGGGTGGTACTCATATTTGTATGCGGAAATTTTTCCCTAATACACTAGTCTCATTAATTATGGATGAGGGAGTGACTCACTTCTGTGGTTCCCCCACAATCTTAATTGCTCTTGCCAATGACCGCGCCATTAAAAAATTACAGCTTTCCCACCCCCTGCGAGTTGCTACTGCTGGTGCCCCACCTTCTCCCACTATTATTCAGACGATGGAAGAGTTGGAAATTGATATTACTCATGTTTATGGTTTAACGGAAACCTACGGACCCCATAGTGTTTGTGAATGGCAAGTACCTTGGGATGATTTACCAATGGCGGAAAGGGCAAAGTTGAAAGCTAGACAGGGAGTGCCTTATATTCATGCTGCTCAGATGCGAGTAGTAGACAAAGATATGCAGGATGTACCTGCTGATGGGGAAACTATGGGAGAAGTGGTGATGCGTGGCAATAATGTGATGCAGGGATATTTTAACGATCCACAGGCGACTGAGTGGGCGTTTCGGGGTGGTTGGTTTCATAGTGGAGATTTGGCGGTGATGTATCCTGATGGTTATATGGAATTACGCGATCGCGCCAAGGATATTATTATTAGTAGTGGTACGAATATTTCGACTATTGAGGTGGAGAGAGTTATTTATAAACATCCAGCAGTTTTGGAAGTGGCGGTTATTGCTATCCCGGATCAGAAACGAGGAGAAGTGCCGAAAGCTTTTGTGACTTTGAAACCGGATGAGAGTGTAAAAGCATCAGAAATTATTGATTTTTGTCGGCAGAATTTGGCACAGTTTAAGGTGCCGAAAGCGGTTGAGTTTATGGAGTTGCCAAAGACTGCTACGGGTAAAGTGCAGAAATATTTATTGCGGGAAAAAGAGTGGGTTGGTTATCAAAAAAGGATTCACTGACACAAATTTAGGTAATTGCTAATTATAGGAATTCCCACACTGGTGAGGTACAAAATTCGTTTGTTTTAGGGAGTAGGGAAGATAGGGGGATGGGGAGTAAAAAATCAGAAAAAAAACTGTACCTCATTAGCTTGAGAAACGCTATATTAATTATATGATGTTCGGATAATAAGTGATAAAAAAGTGTTTGTAGTATTGCTATAGCAAATGAAATACAGCTTATTCCATATAAATAGGAGAGCGATCGCCAGCATAATAAAGATAAAGTTTAATTTAATAGATAATTATTAAGGGAATTTTTACAAAATAATAGTATTATATTAAGTCTACTTCAATAGTTGTCATTGTGACGGTTGGGAAGCAATCTTAATGTTAGAGATTTATTCATTTTTTGATAATATATATAAATTTTTTTAAGATTTGGTTTGATTATGTAAAATTATGCCATTATGGCAACAGTATTCTGGGTAGGCTGATAAATTAGAAAAATATTCAATTGTAATTCTCTGGAGTCCCTCTGAGTTAACAGTTTAGAGCAACACCAGAGCTGATAATAATTTGTATTTTGCCTAGTAATACTATCAAAATTGCTTAATTCTTTTTGAGGAATTAAGCAATTTGTGCGTAGGTATGAAAACCCGGTAATTTTCTTCAAAGACATCTGCCAAAATGGCAACCATTCCCGGATGATTCCAGTTATATTAAAAATGTCAAACAAAGCAAAGTTGTTTGAAAATTTCAAAAACAAATAAGGAGAAACACAATGATTATTTCTGAATTAAACTACTTAGAATCTGCTGAAACTGAAGTATTTGGTGGACAAGGAATCAACATCAACAGCAAGTTCAAATTAGACAAAGATGTTGATGCTAACGTTGACGTTAACGAAACATTCAAGAAGACTGTTAAGCTTAACTTAAGTGGCTTATCTGGAAATGGCGCTGAAGTACTAGGTTCTTCTGATGCTCAAGGTAACAACACATTCACCAGCATCATCTTTGGTACTCAAACTGAAGAGTATGTATCTGAGTCCTTCGTTAACGCTAGCTCCTTCACTAACTAGGTCATAGTTCTAGTCAAACTCAGGCAACCTCCTATTTCTAGGAAGTGCAACTCAAGTTAATCTAGTTTGGTGATGGCAAACTCACAATTTCATCACCAACTTTT
>NZ_JBNHEP010000091.1:0-115000 GCF_050015995.1 Dapis brunnea BLCC-M229
GTTTGACTATCTTTAATTACCGAAAAATTTTGGTAATTAGCCTCCCCTTGGATAGGGGATAATAAATAAAAATTTTCATGATTAGTCAATCCTATCCGTTTTCAAGGAGAGGTAATTATTAATTATTAATTATTCATTATTCATTATTGAAATAGTTCTTTGAGCCATTCTACCTCTTCAATCAGTTTTTTTATGAGGCGTTGCTGTTGCCAAACCAGTTCTTCTAGAGCTTCTTTGGACAGTAGTTCTAGGTCTTTTCGGTCTTGTGGGATATCTGGTGGCTTGAATTTCATTTCTGATCAGTAATACAGACCTTTCCCTTTTTGTCAACCCCTACACCTGAATGCTTACGAAGAAATTTTATTCTTTCTTTTGTACTACTATAATTTTTACCTCCGAAATGACCAGCAATACCCTGAAAATCAGGTTCTACTAAAAATCTAGATATAATCATATGTTCTTTTTCTAATTGCTTGAAAGCTTCGTAAAATTTAGTTTCAATATAAAAACATCCTTCTTGGTGTGATTGATGTAGAGGCCTTATATATTGATGATAAAATTTATTACTAAAAACTAAAAACCTAGTATCACAATAGGGGTTAGCACCTTTTACTCCCCATAATTTTCTAATTCTCCAACCTTGATCTTTATATTTACATAAACAATCATAATCTTCCCTAACGCTTTCTAATATCTGGGTCATATTCTTTAAATAAATCCGACCTGTAATTTTAGCAAAATGACTTACTGTATTAATCAATCTAGATTTTTCCAAACCTTTTTCTATTAATAAACACTCGCCATATCCTTTGCCAAAATTTCTTGGAAAATCATTACAATTCAAAGAAATAAATTCAATTTGTTTATCCTAAGGATTGTCCTGAATAGCTTCTTTTAAAGGTTCGAGAGGCCATCCATAATTTTCAATAAAAATTATCTTCCGAATTTGAGGTTGATGGTTAACATAATATTGGATACTATTATAGTAATCATTTTGTCTTTGTTCAGCTACTGTTGGATAAGCTTTTGGCATACCTTTAATATCTATAGTTGCTGTTAAAACTAGGGCTAAATCATATTCAATATTTAATTGAGATTTCTTTTTCATTGTATATTGATTAGGATATATGCAAAAAAATCAGAGAATAGAGTAAGCAAAGAAATCATAAAATCAGAGAAACTAATAGACTTCACCGAAAATTAATCTCAAACGTTTAAATTTACTAGGCTAAAACTTAGTTTCCGGAGAGGTCTAATTAACTCCCCTGATTAAATCATAATTTATTTTTGTCTAGGGTAGTTCTAAATTAAATTCCTGTCAAATAAATCCTCAAACCTCAGAATGCACTTATCATACTAAATCCAGTTTATAAAGAAGGTTTATTGTGGGGGTACGGCAGAAGACAGAAGGCAGAAGAAAAAAGGGTTAGAAGGATTTGGAAAAAGTAGGTTTTTATAACCGGATTTGGTATCAGAATTTAATATGAATATCTTGACAAACCAAATTTTGTTTCAGGAATAATCATAAATATGAAAAATAAATCTTTTTTCAAATCATTAAATACTAAGTTTAATTCACAGTCTAGTTTTTTGATTAATGTAATTCTTTTCTTGACTGTAGTTTTGATAATTATTTCTATCACATCAATATATATATCTAATGAACATACAATTTATTGGTGGGATTTTGTGGGATATCAGAATGCTGCGAATAATTTAACAAATTTATTTCGAGCATCTACCCAAAGAGCTATTGATGATATTTTAGGTTCTTTATCTCAACAGAAAAATTATCTAATTACACTACCATTAATCCCATTTATCTATATTTTTGGCAACCAAAGAATTATTTATATCCTGAGTATTAACCTTGTTTATCTATTACCCTTCAGTTTATTGGTAGGAGCAATAGCTAAAAAATTAATTCCGGTTAATTCTGGATGGGTATTTTGGTCAACAGTAGCGATCGCTTTACTTGTACCTATGAGTTGGAGTCCGAGTTTAAGAGGATATCCCGATATAGGAGCAACCTTATTTATTTTATTGGCAATTTTGTTTTACTTAAAAAATATTAGACTAACTGCTTGGTGGCAAATTCCTATTATTGGATGTTGTTTGGGAATATCTATAGTTTTAAGACGACATTTTGCTTATAGTGCAATAGCTTTTCTTGCTGCTGTTAGTTGCCAAAATATGATTAACTTTTTAATTACTTTCAAGTCAGGCAAAATTTCTGGGAAAAGACTTCTAGAAAGCGCCATAAAAATTAGCCTTATTTCCCTAACTTCTTTCCTAACTATATCAATCTTTGCCTGGGGTTTTATCGAAAGTTCTTTAACAGAAAATTATCGAACTCTTTATGCTGCTTGGAGTTTATCAATACCTGACATATTCTGGCGTTATAGCTGTTTCTATGGGTTAGTAACTTTACTATTAGTTGCCATAGGATTTTTTGCAGGTCTTATGAGAAAATTTTTAATTTCATCTACTACTATTTTTCTCTTATTATTCGGAATGTTTTCTGTAGCTGAATGGTTAATTTTGTTGCGCTATGGCAATATTCATTACTCTCTACATTTGACGCCGATAGTAGTTTTAGGACTAACCTCATTTATCTGGATAAGTATTCATATATTTCGACGCCAAACTAGATTAATCATTTTCAGCATTACCGGAATATATTTAATTGTTAATCTCATCTTTGGTTTAACTCCCCTCGGCAAATTCAATAACCCCCTACGGCCATTATTTGCCAGTAATTTTTCCCCATTAATTCGTTCCGACTACGATGAAATTTTGCGTTTGACTGAATATCTAAGTAACTTAGCACCGAATCGAGAATTAGTATATGTAGCTGCTTCCTCAAATCAATTTAATGCCAATATTATTAGAAACTCTAACCGGATAATTAATCCTGAAAATTCGTCTAACTTAAGAGCAATAAGTAAACCACATATTGACACGCGCGATACTTACCCATTGCCAGAATTATTAGCAGCACAATATGTAGTTATTGCTCATCCATTTCAGAAAGTATTATTAACTGATGAACAAGTATTAAAACCAGGGCAACAAGATTTAGTCAAGTTCGTTTATGACGCCTTTAGTCAAAATTTACCCATTAGTCAAGATTTCCAAAAATTGCCAGAAGAATTTGTTTTAGATGGAGGAGTAACTGTTAGTTTTTACCAAAGAATTCGTCCTACTTCTATCGCGACTGCTGTACAAACTTTATCAGCAATGCAAAAAGAAGTTCCCCAACGTCCGGGTAGACAGTTAGACTGGATGAGTTTCAATCAATCTCCTTATATTACTTATAATTATTCGGCAGTTACTCAAGTTTCTGATGATGGTTATAATTTAATGACAAACCCTGCGGATGTTACTAAACAGACATCTCAATATTTTCTCTATTTAGGAGAGTTATCTTCTCCTGTAAAAATTACTGGTAAGCTGGATTTTCTTAATCAAGAATGTAATGGTTTATCTGTTAGGTTTTCTCTGTTAGATGAGCAAGGAAATTTCCTTGATACAACTGCTAAGAATTATTTTCCGGGAATTACTTCTGATTTGATTTTTTCTCTTAGAGGTAAAAGTGCTATTTATCTACTTTTGGAAAATCTGAGTATCGAAAGTGATAAGTTAACTGATAAATGTGGATGGATAATTAATAATCTAGTCCTTGACGAGTAGAGAATATTTCCTGGAGATAACCACTGATAATTATTTGCCTGGAGTTAGTTCTAATTTCACCTTTTGTCTTCTAACCCATATTCCGCACGTCAAGTTGTAATATTAAAAGTAGTATAAAAAATGGTAGCGCGGGTTCGTATTTATACTCTATAAATCCTATTCATTGACCTTTCTCAGGAGTCAGATTCTCAGGAAAATATTAAGCATAAATACTCAATTACTTACTCCTATTGACCACTTTAATTGCCTCCTGTCTCCTGTCTCCTGTCTCCTGTCTCCGTTTTTCATGCTACATTTTGTCGTGCGGAATGTAGGTTCTAAGATTTATGCTTTTTTAATGTAAAAGTCTCTGGCTGGGGTGCTTCAACAAATGTATTGACTGTTGCGTATAGAGCAATAGTCGGAAAATTTCACTATTCATCTCTCCAGTCTGGGTGCTTAAGGAAATGTATTGACTGTTCCCTATAGAGCAATACTCGGAAAACCAGAAATATTTTCATCTTGTGGAGCTTTCCACAAATACTGGTTTTTCCCTCATCAAATCTTTCCATCCATCGCTCTTCAGTGCAAAGCCACAAACATTTTCATTCTCTGAAGCTTCCCAAAAAAATCGCGCGTCAAAGGATTTTCGGTTGTATCCTCAGAATTTTTCTGATATCATAAATATTAACTGGAGTTACTCGCCTGTACGCATGACTTTTTATTCAACCAGGAATGGTACAGTTTCTCAGCTCAGAATCTAAAAAACTAGCCTTGGAAGTATAAGACTCCTCAAGTTCAGTTTCAATAATTAATAATTAATAATTAATTATTAATTATTACCTCTCCTTGAAAACGGATAGGATTGACTCAAAGGAAAAATTTTTCTTGTTTCTCCTTTAAAGGAGAGGCTTTAAACCTTAATTTTTCGGTAAGTTAACCCATACCTATCACACATAGCTTTTAGTTTGAATCTAAAAATATTGTGTGGTATTTGTACAAACTTTCAGCCGTTAAAACTGGTTGGTTTCCAACTACCCGAATTTTTACGATGAAAATATTCTAATAGGAGATAAATATGAACAAAATTCAAGGCTGTGTAATTATTTTATTTAATAGCGAGAAGAAAATTTTGCTGGTACTGAGGGATGATAAAGATTCTATTCCCTTTCCTAATACCTGGAATTTATTAGGAGGTATTTTAGAAAATGGTGAATCTCCAGAAGAGTGTATTCGTAGAGAAATAAAAGAAGAAATAGAAATTGAATTAGGAAATATTAAATTCTTTCAAAAGTACAATGTTTACGAGCGGGAACATTATATTTTCTGGAAAAAAATAGATTTAGAATTAACGCAAATTAAACTTAATGAAGGTCAGCGTTTAGCTTATTTTAGTAAAGATGAATTAGATAAATATCAACTTGCTTTCCAATGTAATGATATTTTGAATGATTTTTTTTCCCAGGTCTTATGACACCAGTTGAGTAAATAAATTATTCATTATTCATTATTCATTTATTAACTATAGCCTGAGTCGCAAAATTTTCATTTCTTGTCGGAGAAAGAACTCTTGCTTTTAAAATAGCAGCTCCTAAAAAAGCATAAGAAACTACTCCCACAAATGCCAAAAGAAATATATTTAAAACTCCAGAAGCATTCCATAAAGCATGAAGAATAGAGGCAGTCAAATAACCAACTCCTAAAATTAACCAACTATTACGACGTCTTAGAACACTTAATCCAATAAAATAACCAAAATAACCACTATAAGCCATGTGCCCGGCAACTGAACCTAAAATTCTCGGAATTAACAATTGTAATCCTACCAATTCACCCGCATCCACCCCCAATTGTAGACTAGCACTATCCACAATACTTGGAACATATTGCCCAAGAGTTTCTAATAAAGTAAATCCTAATGCTGAAGCTGTTCCTAATAAAATTCCATCTAAAGGTTCCCAAACACCAATTTTATTTCGCCAAGGAGAATGTAAATTACGACCTATTAATAATGCTAAAAACACAGGTAATGCTTTTAGCAATTCCTCCATTAATCCTGCTCCAAAAAACATCCTGATTAGAAAATTAAAAAATCCCAATTCTTGAGGATTTACTGATATATCACCAGGAAGTATTATACGAAATACCCCAATAAAAACTGTGAGAATTGGACTCAATAAAATTAAAACAGTTGTTAAAGCTACTCCAAATAATACCCACCAAGGTTTTTGTTTGCCACAAAGTTGATAAACGAAGTAATAAGCTGCACTAGCAATATAAGCTGCCAGCAGTACATTAAAAGCTCCTGCATTACCCACTGTTAAAAACATTAAAACAACAAAAATTACAGTGATAATACCCGGATAAAGATAAGCTTTTTTAGCTAATTGTTTTCCTGTAGAGGCAATCGGAAATAACTGTGTTAAAGTTATCGAGTCAGTATCTTCAACTTCAACATTAGCAACAGAATTGACAGGAGGTGGATTAAGGTTTACTGGTGGAGGTGATACTGATGGGGTTGATTTTTGGTTGGATAGATTATCAAAGATAAATTCTGGCCCATTGTAGCCAAGACGAATACGATCGCCTACCTGTAAAATTTGACATTCTTGTAATTTTTGTCCATTAATATAAGTACCATTGACACTATTTAAGTCACAAATCTCCCATCTTAAACCATTATTTGCGGTCTGTTCAGCCTGAAGACGAATTAGTGCATGACGGCGAGAAACCATCCTATAGATTTTTGTCTCTAGGACAATTTGACAGGTGGGATCCCGTCCTAGGGTTACCTCTTCTGTCTCAGATAGGTACTTCTTGATGAGTCTTTTCTCATATAACCTTTTTGTAGACAGTTGTCGCAAAAATGCCATTTTTTCAGATACTTGGTAGTCAAAATAATTATTAATGAGCAATGAGCAATTATCAATGGAAAATTGTTAATTGTTCATTGTTCATTGTTGAATTTTTACTGATTTGCTTTAGCGTCTTGAATTGCTAAATAAAAAAGTAAGGCTGCTAGAGGTATACTCAAACTCAGAATTACCCCTGTTACTAAACTACCTAGTTCTGGTTCCCCAGAGGATAACTCAAAAACAGAGCCAACTGCTGCGATCGCTGCTATACAAGACCCACCCAAAAACAAACTTGATTTAGGAGTTCCTACCATATTTTTCACCAAATTTTTATTGACTTTTTTTGTTTTTTGTGATAATAAAAACATTTCATGGCTAAGTTTTCCAGCCTCTAGATATTAGTTTCCACCAGACTTAAGCAACAGACTTAACAGCTTTGGGGGAAAACTTATGCTTGGCCAACTCTTCATTAAGTGCCAACTTATTTTCTACTCGGTCTACAAAAAGCACTCCTTGAAGATGATCCATTTCATGCTGAATTGCCCTAGATAATAATTCTTTAGCCTGAAGAGTTTGAGGACGGCCATTTTCATCTTTGTAGGCAACTTCAATAATTGAAGGACGTTTAACATCCAAATAAACCCCAGGAATACTCAGACATCCTTCTTGGAACAGACAAATATCAGTGCCATACCTTTTAATTGTAGGATTAATCAAAACCAGAGGAGGGGTAGCCGAATTATCTGGCTCACAGTCAATCACAATAACTTGTTTTTGGACAGCAACCTGGGGTGCAGCCAGACCAATACCATCAGCAGTATACATAGTTTGGAGCATTTCTCGCACCAGTTGTCTAATATCATCATCTACTTTAGCAACTCGCTTGGCTGACTGGCGTAAAGAGCGATCGCCTAAATAATGTATTTCCAAGGGTGGGTTCTTCAGTTTTTCCTTATTAACTATAATTTCAGAATTCATAGAGTCTTAACTTACCAAAATCGCTACATTTCTAATTTGTTTATAGGTATTTTTTCTACCTATTGCTCTATTTTAATAGAAAATATCAGGTTTCTGTCCATGAACAGTTAGACTGACTATCAATTAATCAATTAGAAAATGGGATTGACAAGGGAACAGAAAAAAATAAATCCTCAAATCTCTTACCAAAAAATCAGGTCACTAGCCTCCCCTTTGAAGGGGATAGAAAAGCGGTCGTTTCTCTGGGCGACTTGAATTGCGGAGCTTGGAGTAGGATGGGATGCTGAGGAAACCTAGGCATATCCAATCGACCAAGAGAAAATATTTGGTTCATTATTTCAATCCCAATGGTTCAGCGGTCGGTACTGATAACTGATAACTGATAACTGAAATGACCTTGTCCTTAAATTCTGAGAAATTAAGTAAAGAAACCCGGTTGGTACAAGAAATAGACATCTACGAAAAACCCTGTTTCTGGGTTTGCCTGCATAAGTTCTAATTTTATTATCAATATATAGGTCAACTCAAAAGTCAAAAGTCAAATTCTTGCTGTAACTAAGTTTTGGCATTTGAGAATGTCCTAACATGAATGGCGACTGCTATGTATATTTATGCCCAACTATCTACCACACCCAAAATCCCTAAATTAATTAGTCGAGTATATTGACACTCCCCGCTCTAAAGATACGGGGATTCTTGGCTCAACGACTCACCATCACCTAGCAGGATGTCTCCAACTAAGCCATAGGGTGAGTCTCCCCAAGCGTAGGTTTCGGTGTGCCCCACCGTACATAGTGCTTTTTGCAGGATGTTTCTTGCAGCATTAACATCTCTATCTGCTTCATAGCCACAGTGAGGACAAACATGGGTTCTCACAGATAGAGACTTTTTGACAACTTCCCCACAGTTAGAGCAATTTTGGCTTGTATAGTTAGGTGGTACTGCTACTGTTACTTTTCCATACTTTGCACCAAAATATTCTAACCAACCACGAAAAGTTGACCATGCAACATCACTAATTGATTTAGCTAGCCTTCGATTTCTTACCATGCCTTTCACATTCAAGTCTTCGTATGCCACCAAATCTTTAGAATGGATTACGCAATATGCAACTCTCTTTACATATTCTTTACGCTGCCTACTTACTCTCAAATGCTTCCGTGCATATCTATTTCTAGCTTTATAGTAGTTGTTTGACTGCGGTTTAGCTCCTTTTCTGTACTTCTTAGACTTCTGGTGATTTGCTCTATTCAACTGCTTTTCCGACTTTCTGTAAAATTGAGGATTTTCTATAGTGTCACCATTACTATCAGCTAAAAAATATTTAATTCCTACATCTAAACCTACTGCTTTTCCTGTTGGTTGAGTTTCAATTTTTAAATCTGTTTGAATAGCAAATTGGGCATAATAACCATCAGCACGTTTAACTAACCTTACTCGTTTTATTTGGTTCAGTTGATAGTAGTTTAAATCATAAGTACCTTTTAATTTCAAAGTGCCTATATTTTTCTTGTCTGAAAAAATAATTGCTTTTCTGTTTGATGACAATTTCCAACCAGAAGTTTTATACTCTACAGAACGGCAATGCTTTTTAAACTTAGGATAACCCTTCTTTCCCTTAACCTGTTTTTTGCAGTTATCATAAAATCTAGATATTGCAGACCAAGCTCTTTCCGCAGCCGATTGTCGAGCCATTGAATTGAGTTCGTTAGCAAATTTAAACTCCTTAGCTAACACTTTGCAATATTTATTAAGGTCATATTTACTCACGCCTCTATTGTCCATCCAATATCTTAAACATTTATTTTGGACGAATTGAGATGTTTTAATGGCCTCATCTATTGATTGATATTGCTCAGGTTTAGCTTTAATTTTAAACTCGTAAATTATCACTTTGGCTCGACCCACCTTTTGATCTTGATGCTATATTTTATAGCATAACCAGGTGAGAAAATGTCAAGGGAAAATTAGATTTTTCTACAGGCGACTGAAGTCGCCCGGAGAGCTTTTCATCCATGCGCTGAAGCGACATGGTTTTCAAGCTCTCAAATTCGCCCGATAAATTATTTGATTTGGCCTTACTTCTTGATTAACCTAATATTTTCTGGCTTTTATTTCTGTACAGACTTAGTCCCCATTTAATTGATATAAATCCTAATCTCTAGCTAAAAGCCTTACATATTGTTCCCCTAATTTATTGCCATAATCATGGCAAATTCTTACATATCGTCTGTGCTTGGTTTCCAAGTCCCTACGATTATATTTTAAAAAAGCAAAAAATCAGAAATTCTATGAATAATAATTCTAACTCCTCTCCAGCTAATAATCCTAATTCCAGCCCTATATTAGAAAGTCCAAATGGTACCCAGGAAGCAATTACTCCTGTAAAAACAGCAATAGAGCAGGTAAATTTCATTGACAATGAAATAGAACAAATGCTTCCCGCATCTGCCACACACAATAGTTTAGTGGACAATCAAAAGGATAGAGGGCCAAAAAATAGATTAGCATCCATTATCACTCTGACGGCGATCGCAACAATGATTCTGGGGTTAGCTATAGATAATGTGCTGCTTGGTTATACCAGTGCCGTGGTGGCAATGGCAGCTTCAGTACGAATGATTTGGCCTAGTTGGGGTAAAGTCTGGAAAACTTTGATTCCTCCAGTTTGGCGGAACCTAATCATTGCCTGCTTTGGTATCCTGGCAGCTATTGTCGGTTTGCTGATGTTAAGTGGGGCAAACCAAGAACCTGGTAGTCGGAATATCCAGATTAACTGGGATGCCATTGGAGCGGTGGGGGAACTTATTGGTGCGTTGGGTCAAATTTTAATTGCAATTATTGCTGTATATGTAGCTTGGCGACAATACGTTATTTCTAAAGATTTGACAATTCAACAAAACCGCATTACTCAACAACAAACTATTGATGCTTACTTTCAAGGAGTTTCCGATCTAGCAATGGATGAAAAAGGTTTCTTGGAAGATTGGCCACAAGAGCGGGCGATCGCTGAAGGTCGTACAGCAGCTATTATTAAAAGTGTAGATGGAGAAGGTAAAGCAAAAATTCTCAGATTTTTATCTCAGTCTAGACTTGTGACACCCATTAAGCGCGATCGACTGCTAGGTCGTCCGATATTTGATGGTCAAGGTGGTTATGCAGAAGATAGAGAACATGGTATTCGTGTTATTGATTTAGGAGTAATGTTAGCAGGTGCTGACCTGACAAAAACAGATTTACGGTGGACAGAATTAAGTGATGCTAATCTGGTAAAAGCTAATCTTGACGGTTGCGATCTGGTAAAAGCGAATTTCTCTCGTACCATTTTGTATGAAGCAAGTTTGGTAGGTGCTGACTTGAGGGGAGCAAGATTTTTCTATGGGACTGCTGAAAATGCTACTCCCCGAAGTCGTACTCATGTACCTAACTACCAGACTGGTGGTTGCACTGGTGCAGTGGTAGAAAATGTTGACTTTACAGGAGTCAAGCGGTTGTCTGATGAACAACTTTATTATTGTTGTGCTTGGTCTGGGGAAAAAAGTAGAAAAACTATACCCGGTGGTTGTGAAGGTATTCCAAATAAATTAGGACGTTAATGGATAATGGATAATTGATAATGGATAATTGATAACTTTTTATTGGTTGTTTGATTTTGCCAATTTGATAATAGTTGTCAAGAGTTTTAAGAGTTCTATACAGTCTTGATTAATTGAGTTAAATCCTCTGAAATCAATATAATTTGCGTATAGGTAATAGCTTTAACCAATACAGAGTTTCATTAGCTTCTTTCAGAGCAATAGCTATTTTATGTACAAAGTCGTGCCGACTTTCAGAGTGTTCACCTTCGCGCACCAAAGTTCCAATTCCCGTACCAGCAATAACTGCTTTGATAAAACATACTCCTGTTTCTCTTGGTTAAGATACTGTAAGAATTTAACAATTCGTAGTGCAAATACAAATGTTTTTTCTTTAACTACATTATTTTTCATAATTATCAATTATCAATTATCAATTAACTTCAGCTCCAATTTCCCAAGCTGCTTGAAAGAAATCTCTTTCGCAGAGCATAGCATAACAATAAATTGATTCTGCTTCTTGAATATTGTCTGCGTAACTGTCTATCACTTTCTCTAGCTTTTGCGCTAAGTGTTCAAATTCCTGACTGCTGTAAGTAAAAATCCAATCATAATATTGATGCTCTGGAATTTTCGGTGTAGCTAACTGCTGCCCCAAGAAAGCATACAGTCGCATACAAGGAGTCATTGCTGTAGCGATCGCCCCAATATTATTACCCCAAGCAGTCGCTAATAAAAAATCTGTGTAACGCCGTGTGGCAAATCCTGGGGTAACATTTTCTAAATTTACTCCCCATTTAGCAGCATAACTTTGATGCAATTCTAATTCTTCTTTCACTCCACCCGCGAGAGTATGAAACAATTCAAATGTTTTCCAATCAGCAGATTTCGCAGCAGCAATACTATAAGCACCGGCAAACGCTCTCAGGAAAAAAGCATCTTGCCCTACATAATAGGCAAAACTTTTCTGAGACAGTGTACCGTCAGCAATTCCTTGTACAAAAGGGTGAGATAAACAAGTTGTTGCTAACTGTTGATTAGTTTTCCAGAGATTGTTTGATATCATAATATTTTTCATGGTAGACAACAGATGTAGGTTGGGTTGAGGAACGAAACCCAACATATCTAGGTCGTTCTATAGATATAGTAGTCGCCATTACTGGGGCGGACATTCTTAAATTCTGAAATATAGTCACAGCAATAATTTAACTTCTGACTTCAACTATATCTGTTGGGTTGCGCTGGCGCTTAACCCAACCTACAACCTACAATATTATAATTAATCATTCCCAAATGAAATATTCTTTAATAATTCCTATTTATAATGAGGAGAAAAATCTCCCAGAATTATATCGGCGCATCAGTACAATAATGAATAGAATGGATGGAGATGTAGAATTAATTTTGATTAATGATGGCAGTCGCGATCGCTCTCTCCAAATTCTACGAGAATTTCATCAACAAGACTCTCGAATTTGTTATTTAAGTTTTGCTCGTAATTTCGGACATCAAATTGCTGTTACTGCTGGTTTAAATTTTGCTAGAGGAGAAGTTATTGTAGTTTTAGATGGCGATTTACAAGACCCACCAGAATTAATTCCAGACTTAATTGAAAAGTGGCGACAGGGTTATCAAGTTGTCTATGCTCAACGCACAAAAAGACATCAAGAAAGTTGGTTAAAAAAGTTGCCTGCTTTTGTTTATTATCGGATTTTAAAAAATTTAGCAGATGTAGAAATTCCTATTGATACAGGTGATTTTTGTTTGATGGATAGATGTGTAGTAGATATGTTAAATAAAATGCCAGAAACTAATCGTTATATTCGGGGTTTAAGAGCATGGATCGGTTTTCGACAAACAGGAATAAAATTTGAGAGGGAACCTCGTTTTGCTGGAGATATTCAATATACTTTTGCTAAATCTTTAGCCTTAGCAATTAATGGTTTAGTCTCTTTTTCTAAAGTACCTTTACGACTGTCTACTTATGTAGGATTATTTGCAGCTTGCGTAGCTTTATTGATGGCTTTTTTAGTATTCTATTGGCGGATTTTTTATCCAGATTCACCATTAACAGGTTTAGCAACTATTATGATGGCAATCTTCTTTTTAGGAGCCGTACAATTAGTGAGTATTGGAATTTTAGGAGAATATATCGGCAGGATTTATGAAGAAGTAAAAGGTAGACCGCTTTATACTTTATCTGAAGTAGCAGGATTTGGGGATAGAAATTAAAACAGTAAGTAATTAGACATCAATTACATAGAAATTTTTTCAAATTTATGTTAGGGAAGTTTCATGGAACTTCCCTACATTATTTTTTGGATATTTACAATACCAAATAGAAAATTATCCGAGATATTCTATTTGACACTCCACGGACTAAAGTCGCGTGGATTCTTTAGAGGAGCTGTAAATCGGGTTAAAACCACGATTTCCACATTACTCGAGACAACCACATTGCCAGTACCGTACCGTAGTACGTATACAGCAGCAGTCCACTAGGCGGTGTCAATTGCCACTACTCTCTCCGGCTAAAAGGCCATTGAGGCTACTTTTTAAGTTATTAATTGATAATAACACATTTTGTTTGACTACGGGTTAAAACCCGTCGAGTCGCTTCCATCCACCGCTTAAAAGACGGTGGTTTCCCACTTACCGAATTTTTATGATGAATTCTACCTTTCGTCCTAACTTTTTGGTCACTCAAGCTTAAAAATTTGCACTCTTTTCGCTCCAAAAATGCTAAAACCTCTATATATCAGTATATTGACCGAAAAATTTTGGGTATGCGCCTCCCCTTGGATAGGGGATAATAAGCGGTCGTTTGCGGAGCAGTCCGTTAGGATGGGATGGCGAGGTCTCCTCGCCATATCCAATCGACCAAGAGAATAAAAATTTTCATGATTAGTCAATCCTATCCGTTTTCAAGGAGGGGTAATTATTAATTATTCATTATTAATTATTAATTATTGAACAGCCCTACTTGATGAATCCCACAGTTTGCGCTCTGCACAACCGAAAAAAGATGGGCAAATTAGTATTATTAATATTAATAGATATAGCACTACCTCAGAGATTAATTTTAACTTTTAACTTAAGCGTAGGGCTATATTTGCCCATCCTACCTACTTGCTCCCCATCGCCATCATCCGATCATAAACATGACGAGACAATTTAGGAAATATTTCTTCATCTTTTGCATAAGCAGCATCTTCTGCAAAAATTGCCAAAATATAAATAGCTTTATCATCCAAAGTTCTGACAAACGCCACATCCATACGATGTTTAGTAGTAAAACCAACTTTAGAACCGAAATAAATATTAGCAGGTAGAGATTCACCAAGAAAACCTTTAACTCCATTGTAGGGATCATTTTGCCATGCTTCCGGTCTTAAATCTCTAGTTAACAAATAAGCCATTCTCGTACTATACTTGCGTGAAACTGCCTGCCTGGTGTATATTTCATACATTAATCTGGTAACATGATCAGTTGAAATCAAATTGCGCAGAAACTTACCATCTTCCTTCCGTAGTTGGCGATCGCGACCTACAGGACCTGTTTGACTAGGAGAATATCTAGGATAATTTTTTGTACTAACTATTAAACGTTGATAACCTGCTTTTTGAAAAAATTCGTTGACTGATTTTCTTTTTTCTAACCAAGTATTTAAATTTTCTTCTTCCAATTTAACCCCTGATTTAGTATCAGTAATTGCATCCAAAATTTTACTAGCAGAATCATTATGAGATTTCTGCATCATTAATCTTAAGTCTTGATGAAACTTAGATTCATCATCAATTAAACCTTCTTCAACTGCCCCATAAAATGCAGCCATCCAAAATAATTTAGATACACTAGCAGGATATCTCAAAACTTGACTTTGATATCCAGCAAATGTGTGAATATCTTGGTTACTAACGTCTATTAAACTAATAGATAAAGGTTCTGTAGGTAGCCCTTTTTCTTGAGCAATATTAACCAACTCATCAACTATTTCTTGTAATTGTGGGCTATAACGTTGGTATGGTTGTCTACGAACATTATAGGCAAATCCTAAATTTTCTGGAGTTGGTTCCGGAGCAGGGGGTACATAGGGTGGTACGAGGGTGGGTGATACAGAAGATTCAGGAATAGTTAGAGGTGTTTCTGAAGCTGGGCGACCCCTAAAGGGTAGGGTAATAACCCAACTTACTGTCATTAATACAGCAACTACAATTAGTATATTTTTATATTTTAACTGTGATAATATTACTTTTAGATTTTTGGTTTTAACTCGCCGACGGACTTTAACTGGCCGTTGCTTGACTGCCCGATATGGTGGACGAACTCGACGAAATGTCTGGGGTGGTAGCTTTTCTGCGTGCATTTGAGTAGTATCTGAAAAATATAAGTAGTAATAATTTTATTGCTTTTGAGGACTGTACTATAAATAGTGTTGAATTTTCAACCATTCGATACACAGGTAAACCAATTATTTAAACCAGAGTCAAGACCTAATATATTCTCTTTATTTAATTGAGTTATATAGCAGTTCTCATATTAATGAGGTACAGTATTTTTTTCTATTCCTTATTCCCTATTCGCTGTTGCCTAAAATCGAAAATTTGTGTATCTCACCAATTTTAGAAATGCAATAACTACTTCTTTTTAATACACCAATTCCGAATAAAAGCATCGGTTTATTGGTAATATCCTGAGTTATTTTATAAAAATAAATTTCAGGTATAAATGATTATGGATTAATATTCTCTCTTTCCAAAATCTTTCATTTCATTATGAAAAAATATTATTAATGGATAATTTGAAATTGAGAATTGATAATTAAGAATTAATCAATTCAGCTTTATTGCCTTCTATTTCAAGAGAAAAGAACTTGTGATTTCCCGTTATTCAATCCTCTCAGTTTTAACCAGAGGTAATTATCCATTATTCATTATCAATTAATGAACACCCTTTTTTTTGTAGTTTGATATTCTCAGTATATCTGTAATTTTACTTTATTCAAATTCTTAAATAAGACTATAATAATACCTAAATTATTCAGCTATAATCATTATTATTTATTGTGGGTATCGTGAATATAAAAATATATAATAATGGTTGTTTTTCTCTACCTTTTAGTAGGTCAAATTGGTCAATATATTTGGTTAACTGATAAAAATAATTTCTTACTATAATACATTATGCCTATTTGAGTGAGCTAGTGGGACTATTTATACAAGAATATTTCTAAAGAGTGCAATTGATTTGGACTTTTCATTAACTAAGACTTGTTGAGAACTATACATTAACAAACCAAAACGAATCGGTGTGAACCAAAGTGGATCAAAATTTTGAGATCAAATAATTTTCTATCGGGACTCTCTATGGACTAAGAACTCAAATGTCTGTGGAGATATTCTGGCACATCAAGGGAATGTCAAAAAAACTATATTTTTTTCAAAAATTATCTGCTAGGATAGTAAATATAGAAGCATCAATCATACAAAAAATCAGGAGAAAAAATGTCCACAGAAAAAATTAAAAGCGTTACTGTTTTGCAGAGCGATGAGGATTTTGGTGGTGTACCAGAAACCCTCTATGGAAGTTCACCTGGCAAGCGGAAAAAGAAAAAGAAAAAACAGGCAAGAGCTTTGAAGCCATTTGAAAAAATGGTCTTCTCAATGGCCAAAAGATATGACAAGGCTAGTAAAGAGTATCGCGATCGTCACGAAAAATCCAACCGCAAGAAGAAAAATGGCTGGATTAAAGATTTTTCCAAAAACTATAACAAGGCTGCTAACAAGCTGGGAACAGGTGGTCTAGGACTAGGCATGCCTGGTATTAAGTTGTTTGAATAAATAATTAAAACTTTATTATTGGTCTAATACCTGCGCTCTCTGTTATGGGAGCGCTACTATAAAGACCAATAAATCTTGTTGTATAATCAAAATAGTCACTTACCCACCTCCTAACTAGCTCAACATAAGCATAAAAATCGACGGGAGTAAAGTTTATCTAAACGTTGGTTGAAGACCCACGCTCTTGATCCCTCGTTTTATTCCACCCTTTGAAAGGGGGGTTAGGGGGGATGGATGAAAACTAATCAATTTTGCGGTTTTCCTGCTGAGTTTCCTATACTAAATAGATTAAGGCTGCTGGGCTAACAGTGTCAGCCCCAGTTGCTTATGGGGATAACCCGAATACCGCGCTGGCAAGTCTTCTCTGTTTCAACCCCTGGAGATGTCAAATAAGCCATATCTATAAAATATATAGGATAGGTAGGTCGGTTTGGGTGAAATCCAGGGATTGGAAGAAAACTAAGAAAACCTACCCACCAACTTAAAAGATACGAGAAAAAAATCCATGCTTTTGGTAAAATATCTCCGAGGCAGCAATAAAAATAGTAAAAATTAAGGAGAACTAAAAAAATGGTAATGACACCAGATTCCTCTGAAAAAAAAATGAAGCAACAAGCAAATACCATTATCCTAGAATTCAGTGGTGGTAGCAGTGACGATATCCGCGATCTGCGTCGGGGTGAGGGCAAGATATTTCAAAGAATAGGTAGAACAATAGCAACGTTACAGCAACAAGGTCAAGCAAGTGAGAATGTACAACCTATAATAGTAATTACTAAGAAAAAGAGAAGTAAGAAAGGACTTTTAGACTAACTAAATGATAATTTCATCAAGTCTTCACCCCATAGTGAAGACTTGATGTTTTAGTGAAAATATTGCTGGGTTGGCAATGTATACTGACTGGTTTAAAAGGAGAACCTAGTGTTCGAGTCAAAGAATAAACATTGGTAAAAATAGAAGTTGAAATCTTGCCCAAATCTACTACTGAAATATATATAAGTCTCGGTACAGGTAAGTTTAGGTAAATTCAGCATAACTGAAGCTTGTGGGAAACAAAGATGATAAAATCTTCCCATGGTAGTAATAAAAATAGTGAAAATTAAGGAGAAAAAAAATGAATCAACAAGCAAACACCATTATTATGGAAATGACTGGTACGAAAAGTGAAGATATTCGTGATTTGCGTGGCGGTCATGGTAAAATCTTCAAAAGAGTAGCCAGAATTATGGAAAAACTTAAGGAAGAAGGTGAGACCCCAGAGGATGCACAACCTATAATTGTAATTGTTAGGAAAAAGAGTAGCAAGAAAGGATTGTTAGACTAATTCATTAATTGATAATGAACAATGGATAATGGATAATGGATAATTATTTTTGTTTCGCTGCGCGACATGAAAAGTGTTTCGGCTTTGGCCAACATGAATGCGGAGCATGACAAACAGAAAGTGTTCTACAATTATCAATTATTAATTATTTAGGATAGGCTTTAAACCAAATTGATTAATTATCAATTATCAATTGGTAACTAAGAAAATAATAAAATATGGGGTTGGTAATTGGTGGGATGATTTTCTAGTAGGAGTTATACCCATCACTTACTCTAGTTAAATATTTAGAGGTATTAAAAACAGATTACTCTTAAAGTTTCATCTCTGTAATTTACCAACGCCTAAAATATCAAGCCATCGCCTGATAGCGATGGCTTTGTTTTTGTTACAAGAAATGGCTTTGTTGTATTAAAATTGCGATAGTTCATTAATTCAATAGCCACATCACTATAGGTATTCGATCCTCCCCTAATATCATGTCCGCTTGAATACTTATACTTTGGTGTAAGGAAGGCAGAGGGTAGAAGCGGTGGACCCCGCGTCGGCGACAGACGCAAGGGAATGCGCACCAAGAGAGGCACTTATGCTGAAGGTTTTCTGAAAATTGTCACTTAAATTCTATACACAAATGATGCTACCGGACATGATATAAGTCCAGTTTTCTCCTTGTTTACCCACTTCTATAGTCAGTAAAAATGTTATACTTGCTCTTGGCTTTAAGGAAGCATCATATTTAGACCAGTTGCTGAGGAGAGACTTGGACTTGGAATTACTCATATCTAGGTTGGTGTAGCTTTTTTATGCTACGCACTGTTATTTTTACCCTATTTCCTTAAAGCCACAAGAAATAAAAAAAGGACAACATACAACACAAAGAAACGTCTAGACTTTTTGAAAGGCTCCACAAGCCCATAGATCATAGGTATCATTTTGAAAACCAAGGGCTATTATTTGAATATCTAATATTTAAAAAAAATTTTTGCAACTTCGTGACAAAATGTTTCAAAATATCCTATACTCCTAGAAGAATTACTGAGTTAAAATTGATAACGTGAAGATACTACTAGTCTGCACAGAAAAATTGCCAGTGCCTTGTATCCGAGGTGGAGCTATTCAGACATACATAGATGGTATCCTGCCTTACCTAAAGCGAGACCATGAAATTACAGTATTCTCAGTAGCAGACCCAGACTTGCCAGATCGGGAAATTAAAGACAATATTCGCTACGAGCGTGCTATAGCAAAAACTTCAGAAGAATACTATCAAGCTGTAGCTTCCTTTGTAGAAGGGCAAGAATTTGATTGGGTAATAATTTACAATCGTCCTAAGTATTTATCCTTGGTGGCGAAAGCAGCTCCAAATAGTCGCTTTCTACTTAGTATGCACAACGAAATGTTCCATGATAAGAAAATTGACCCACAAGAGGCAATTATCTGTTTGGAAAGGGTAGAAAAAGTAGTGACAGTCAGTAAATTTATTGCTGATGGGATAGCCAAGTTATTTCCAGAATATCAACACAAGCTACAACCTGTATATGCCGGAGTAGACCTCAAGCGCTTTCAGCCTAAGTGGACAGAAGGAGCAAAAGAAAAACGAAAAGAAATGTTGGTTGCTCATGGTTTAGAAGATAAACAAGTAATCCTTTGTGTGGGCAGGTTAACCGATAAAAAAGGACCTCATTTATTAATCTCTGCGATCGCCAAAGTAATCGAAAAACACCCATCTGCTGTCTTATTGCTAGTAGGCAGTAAATGGTATGGAAATAACAAAGAAAATGATTATGTCCGTGAAATTAAAGCAGAGGCAGAAAAATTAGGACAAGCAGTTCAGATGACAGGTTTTATTCGGCCATCTGAAGTTGCAGATTATTTCCTCTTAGGTGATATATTTATATGTGCATCTCAATGGGAAGAGCCTCTAGCCAGGGTACATTATGAAGCCATGGCAACTGGACTATGTACTATTACTACTGCTAGAGGAGGGAACCCTGAAGTAATTATTCCAGGGAAGAATGGTATTGTAATCACAGATTATGAAAATCCGGATGCATTTGCAAAACAGATAGATTACTTATTGTCTAGACCAAACGAAAGTGAGGAAATGGGAAGAACAGGTCGTGAGTTGGCAGAACTATATTATAGTTGGTCAAGAGTCGCTTGGGATATTTTAAGTATTATAAATGATTCAACATCAATGTCTTCGTCTTTAGAAACACTCGGACAAATAGAGCAAGATAAGGAAGCAGGATAAATTTAAACCCATCTTTCCATAAATACAAGTTAAGGTTTATCAAGATTAGAAATCAGACCCTAAAACCTAGAGTAATGAATACTTATATATTATATTGGTTGATTTTATGAAGCAACAACAAAAGAGCGACCTAACAGCGATTATTGGCATTGCTTGTAAGTTTCCAGGAGCAGATGACTATAATCAATTCTGGGAAAATATGGAGGCAGGAGTAAATAGCATCAGTGAAATTCCTCGCCAAAGGTGGGAAGTAGAAAAGTATTACTCTCCGATTCCTAATCAACCAAATAAGACAATAAGTAAGTGGGGAGGATTAGTAGAAGGGATAGATGAGTTCGATGCAGAGTTTTTTAGTATCTCTCCCAGAGAAGCAGGAAAAGTAGACCCACAACATAGAATTATGTTGGAATTGAGTTGGTCTTGTATAGAAGATGCAGGTTACTCACCATCTCAACTTTCGGGAAAAGACGTAGGTGTTTTTATAGGAGCGTGTAACTATGATTCTATTCTGTTGATGAACCAAAATCAAGACAATGTAGAGGGTCATAGTGGGACAGGAACTTGGACTTGTATGATTCCCAACCGCATATCTTCATTTTTTAACCTGCATGGTCCAAGTCTTCCAATTGATACCGCTTGTTCAAGTTCACTGGTAGCTATTCATTACGCGCTGAAGTCCCTCAAAGAATCAGAATGTGAAATGGCATTGGTAGGTGGGCTTAGTGTGTTATTCACCTCCACAACATACATCCAGATGAGTCAACTGGGGATGTTATCGCCTACTGGACAATGTAGAACATTTAGTAGTGATGCTGATGGTTATGTGAGGGGAGAAGGAGCAGGAGTAGTTTTATTAAAACCTCTGACAAAAGCAATAGAAGATGGCGATCGGATTTATGGTGTAATTCAAGGAAGTGCAATTAATCATGGTGGTCAAGCCAGAACTATAACATCTCCTAACGTCTATTCACAAGCTCAAGTAATTCGTGCAGCGTATAATAACGCCAATATTTCTCCCAATACAGTATCTTACATAGAATCTCATGGAACGGGCACACCATTGGGAGACCCCATAGAAATTAATGCTTTGAAAAGAGCCTACAGACAACTTTATCACCAGCATGGAGTAGAAAAAACTGAGAAACCCTACTGTGGTATAGGAGCAGTTAAAAGTAATATAGGGCATTTGGAAGGAGCAGCAGGAATTGCTGGATTAATCAAAGTATTATTAGCAATGAAGTACAAAAAGCTGCCCAAAATTGTCAACTTCAAAGAATTAAATCCACGTATTAATATTAAAGATAGTCCTTTCTATTTTATAGAGGAAACTCAAGAGTGGAAACGATTAAAAAATGGATCGGGAGAAGAGATTCCTAGACGTGCAGGTTTAAGTTCTTTTGGTATTGGGGGCGTTAATGCTCATATTGTATTAGAAGAACCTCTAGAAGAAGTCAAAAAGGAAGATGGTATAGAGCGTCCGCTACAGATTTTAACACTCTCAGGACAGACAGAGAAAGCACTCATAGAACTAGCAACAAAATATAAAACTTATTTACCATCAAAAACTGAGGCATCGCTACAAGATATCTGCTTCAGTGCTAATACAGGGCGGACACATTTTGCCGAAAAATTAGCAATAGTAGCAGAGTCAAACAGTGATTTACAGGAAAAATTAACAGATTTTCTCCAGAATAATCAGACAAACGGAGTGGTAAGAGGAAAAGCAGAAACTGAAGAGAAGGAGATTGCTTTTCTGTTCACAGGACAGGGGTCTCAATATGTGGACATGGGACGACAATTATATGAGACTCAACCCACATTTCAGAAAGTTCTAGACCAATGCAATGAAATTCTGAAAGAATATCTAGAAGTACCTCTATTAGAAGTTATTTACCCTAAAGATGCACAAAAGTCAAGTGTATTAGACCAAACAGCTTATACTCAACCTGCTCTATTTGCCATAGAATACGCCCTAGCTAAGTTATGGGAATCATGGGGAATTAAACCCAATGTGGTGATGGGTCATAGTGTAGGAGAATATGTAGCTGCTTGTATTGCAGGAGTATTCAGTTTAGAAGATGGTCTGAAATTAATCGCCATGCGGGGTAGGTTGATGCAACAGTTACCCTCCGGTGGAGAAATGGTATCTTTAATGGCATCAGAATCTCTCGTGAAAGAGGCCATAGGAGAATATAGTTCTAGAGTGACAATAGCAGCGGTAAATGGACCAGAAAGTATAGTAATTTCTGGTGAAAGTGAGGCGATCGCCACTATTTGTAGTAAGTTAGAATCCCATGGAGTAAAAACTAAAAAGTTACAGGTATCCCATGCTTTTCATTCGCCACTAATGGAGCCAATGTTGGCCGAGTTTGCCGAAGTAGCTGAGTCAGTGACCTATAGTCAACCTGGGATACCAGTTATATCAAATGTGACTGGTCAAAAGGTGAGTTCAGAAATGACTACCGCTAAATATTGGGTAGATCATGTCAGACAACCAGTGAAATTTGCCCAGAGTATGAAAACTCTGCATGAGGAAGGTTATGAGGTTTTCTTGGAAATAGGACCCAAACCAATATTATTAGGAATGGGAAGGCAATGTTTACCAGAAGATGTAGGAGCATGGTTACCGTCGTTACGTCCGAATAAAATCCCCCTCCAGTCCCCCTTTATAAGGGGGAAGTCAGATGAATGGCAACAGATACTCTCAAGCTTGGGACAATTGTATATAAAAGGTTTCAATATAGATTGGTCAGGATTTGACCGAGGTTATACTAATCAGAAAGTAGAATTGCCAACTTATCCATTTCAGCGAGAAAGATATTGGATAGATACTGCCTCTGAAAATCAAGAAAAGGATACTACCAATCAAAGTAATTCAGTTCTTAAATTACTAGATAGAGTTGATACAGAGGAATTAATTCAAGAGCTGAAATTATCTGAAGAATTAACAGAAGATGAACAAAAACTATTGCCTAAGTTGTTAAATATTTTAACAACTTGGAATCAAAAAAATCTGCAAAATCAAGGTGATATAGTAGGTAACTTTTATGATGAGTTAGCTTCTTTTATGGATGAAGAAGCAATTTTGAACTATATTCCTTTGCCAGGAATTGTGAAAGGATTTTCCTGGGTTCTATTTGCCAAATTAAAAACAAAAGGAAAATATCAGAAATTAGCATCAACAGCCCAGCAAGAAATTAGAAATATCGCTTGGCAGAAAGTCGATTTTTCTTCTTTTCAGAAAGTACTAGATATTGGTTGTGGTCATGGAACAGACTTAATGGCTTTAGGTCAGAAATATAATCACTTAGAGCTTTGTGGTTATACAATATCAGACCGACAAGTAGAATTAGGAAATAAAAAAATTAGTCAATTAAACCTAGAAGATCGGGCAAAAATTGTTAATGGAGATAGTTCTCAGGATGAGTTTCCAGATAATTACGATTTGATATATGGATTTGAAGTAATTTGTCACATTAAGAAGAAACAAGAACTATTTTTAAACATCAGAAATCACTTAAATAATGAAGGTAATTTCGTCATGTCAGATTTTATCTCTAACGCCTCATTTAATATTGATTATGATGCTCACTCATCTTATCTGATAACTCAACAAGAATGGCTACATTTACTATCAGAAAGTCACCTGAAAATCATACAATATGTAGATATTAGTAAGGAAATTGGAAATGGTCTACACGATCCAAATTTCCCAGAGAATCTCAACTATGTATGCAAGAAAAGTAATCTAAACGAAAATGCCAGAGTAGGACTTCAATCTTACGACAACCTATACAAAATGTTGCGTAAACAGCTAGTCAGCTATGTAGTAATGACAGCACAAAAACAAGAACAGTTGTCAGTAGATGAAATTTACAAGTGGAACCAAGAAATTCTACAGAAACCACTACATTACTCTGATGTTTCATTACAAAAACTTTTCTACGGAGTAGAATGGCAAAAAGCAGGACCTCGACAACAGCAGAAAAAACAACTACAGTCGAAAAACTGGATCATATTCAGCGATAGAGATGGTGTAGGAGAAAAACTGAAAAACCTCCTAGAAAAAAGAGGCGATCGCTGTTCCATGGTATTTAGAGGAGAAACCTATAACCAAAAGGAAACAGGAACTTGGGAGTTAAACCCATCTAGTCCAGCAGATTTTGACAGTTTTTGCCAAGATGCAAAGGTAAATGTTGGGGAAAATCTGAAAATAATTCATTTGTGGAGTCTAGAAACTACAGCTTCTCAACAACTAACTCAGTCAGCTTTAGAATCAGCACAAAAGTATAGTTGTGGTAGTGTATTGCATCTAGTGCAAGCTATAGAAAAACACTGGGATTTGAACTCACCCTCATCTCAACTGTGGTTAATTACCAAAGGTTCCCAGTCCGTGTTGTCTGTAGAAGAAGTAGCAATAGCTCAAACCCCACTATGGGGAATAGGAAAAGTCATATCTCTGGAACATCCTGAACTATGGGGAGGACTACTAGACTTAGACCGGGAATCATCCACAAATGAAAATGAAGCAGAAATACTACTACAGCTACTAGAAGATGAGCAAAAAGAAGATCAACTAGCCATTCGTAATGGAGAAATCTATGTAGCTCGTTTAGAAAGAAAACTCTTAGCAGAGTCTCAGCAACTATCTTTCAGTGAGTCAGGAAGTTATTTAATTACTGGGGGAACAGGATCGTTAGGATTGAGCATAGCTCAATGGTTAGTAGAGAAGGGGTGTAAACATCTAGTATTAACCAGTCGCTCTCAACCATCAGAGCAAGCACAATTGAAGATTAATAGTTTAGAGAAACAAGGAGCAGAAGTAGTTGTAACTCAAGCAGATGTATCTGTTCAAGAAGATATGGAGAGAGTGTTCAAGCAAGTAGAAGAAGGAATACCACCTCTCAAAGGAGTAATTCATGCAGCAGGACTTGTCGGATTGAACCTGCTTCAGGAGATGGAACTTTCTCAACTCGAAGCCATACTCCGTCCAAAAGTAATAGGAGGATGGTTGCTACATCAATTAACCCAGAACCTTGAGCTAGACTTTTTTGTGAATTTCTCCTCCATTGCATCAGTATGGGGTTCAAAAGGTCAAGCTCACTATGCAGCAGCCAACAATTTTCTAGATGGATTAACTTATTATCGGCAATCTCTGGGATTACCAACCTATAGCATAAATTGGGGGCCTTGGTCAGGAGGTGGAATGGCAGCAGGAGAGGCCATGAATTGGTTAAACAAAATGGGCGTTCAACCACTAGATCCTGAAAAAGCAATAGCTGCTTTGGAGAAAGTATTAGCAAGCAATAATCCTCAGACAGTAGTAGCAGATATAAATTGGGATTTATTTAAGGAACTCTATGAACTAGGAGGTAAAGGATCATTTCTAGAAGAAATTTCACGAGACTCAGAAGCAACAGACGGAGAACAGACTTCCGGACGTAAATCGGAATTGTTACAAGAACTTCATCAAGCACCAGAAAGTGAACGGAACGAAATACTCATTGAGCAGTTGCAAAATGATGTAGCTAAAATTATAGGATTATCGAAATCTAAACTTCCAGATCCTGAGTTAGGATTCTTTAAAATGGGAATGGATTCCTTGATGGCAGTTGAGCTAAGAAATCTGTTGAGTTCTACTTTTAGTTCTTCCATCAGCACAGCAACATTGTTTGAAAAGTCTAATATCAAAGACTTAGCTGAATACTTAATTGAAGAAATTTTCCTAGAAGGGGAGGAAGAGGAAATTGATGTTCAAGATAGTCAAGAAGTAACTCCTCCCAAACAGATAGAAACAGAATTTGAAGGAGAAATTGATAGTGCAATAGCTTCAGAATTACAAGAAATCCAAGCTTTACTGAAGGAGGAGGACTAAAATGGGTAATAATTCAACAAATCAACAAAACTTCTTATCGCAAGAAGTACTTCAAACTTTGAAGGAAATGCGCAGTAAGCTCGCGGCTGTAAACAAAGCGAAAACAGAACCGATCGCAATTGTTGGTATGGCCTGTCGATTTCCTGGAGGAGCTAATGACCCATCAAAATACTGGAATTTATTACATGATGGTATAGATGCAATTACACCAGTTCCTCCTGAACGTTGGGATGTGAGCGCTTATTACGATCCCGATCCAGAAGTTCCTGGGAAATCCTACACTAGACAGGGTGGGTTTATCGATCAAGTTGACCAGTTTGACCCCTTATTTTTTGGTATTTCTCCTAGAGAAGCAGTTAGTTTAGATCCTCAATACAGACTACTGTTAGAGGTTACATGGGAAGCATTAGAAAACTCTGGACAAACATGGGAAAATCTGAAGAATAGTCAGACAAGTGTATTCATGGGCGCATCGACAGATGACTATACTAGCGTCATTCTCCGTGAAGCAAATAGTTACCCTACTCTTGGCATTAATAGAAGTATTGGTGTAGGTCGTATTTCTCATCTCTTAGGTTTGCAAGGATCTAATCTACAGGTAGATACAGCTTGTTCAAGTTCTTTAGTTGCTGCCCATTTAGCGTGTCAGAGTTTGCGTTCAGGAGAATCCAACATAGCATTAGTGGGTGGGGTAAATTTAATATTATCCCCCTTCAGCACTATTGGTCGTTGCCAAGCAAAAGCACTATCCCCTGACGGTCGTTGCAAGACTTTTGATGCTGCTGCCAATGGTTATGGTCAGGCAGAAGGATGTGGTGTCCTAGTTTTGAAGCGTTTGTCTGATGCAATTAGTGATGGCGATCTAATTTCCGCCGTTATTCGAGGAACTGCTGTTAATCACGACGGGCCCAGTAGTGGGATGACAGTTCCCAATAAAATGGCTCAAAAGCAGGTAATTCAACAAGCTCTGACAAATGCTAAGTTAGAACCACATCAAGTTAGCTATTTGGATGCTCACGGTACAGGAACTTCTTTGGGAGACCCAATTGAGATAGAAGCTCTAGCAGAAGTATACAAGAAAAAACGTCCAGTAGATTCCCCTTTAATTGTGGGCTCGGTCAAGACAAATCTTGGACATTTGGAAGCAGCAGCAGGGGTATCATCTTTGATGAAGGTGATTTTAGCCCTTAAGCATCAGGAAATCCCTCCTCATTTACATTTAAAACAACCCAATCCTCTTGTAGATTGGGATAAGTTACCAATAAAAATTCCTACTTCTTTAATGTCTTGGTCTAGCGAGGGAAAACCAAGAATAGGAGCAGTTAGTTCCTTTGGTATGGGTGGTACTAATGCTCATATAATTTTAGAAGAAGCCCCTGTAGAATTTAGAATTCAGAATTCAGAATTTAGAATTAACACAAATGGGGAAAAGGGGCATGATTTAGAGCGTCCGCTGCATTTATTGACTTTATCAGCCAAAACAGAAAAAGCTTTAGCAGATTTAGTCAGTAGTTATCAAAAGCATTTAGAAACATATCCAGATTTGGCAGTAGCAGATGTATGTTACACAGCTAATACAGGAAGGAAACATTTTAAGCATCGACTAGCAGTTATTGCTTCTGACCAAAACGAATTAGCACAAAAGCTACTTGACCAAAAAACAGGAAAGGAAGTAGTTGGACTATGTTGTGGAGAATTTGATAGTGGTAGCGCAAGTTCTAAGCTAGCTTTCCTATTCACAGGTCAAGGTTCCCAATATGTGGATATGGGTAAGCAACTGTATGAAACTCAACCAACTTTCCGTCAAGCTTTAGATCGATGCAACGAAATTTTACAGCCCTATCTAGAACATTCCCTGTTAGAAGTTATTTACCCTAAAGAGGAACAAAAGTCAAGTTCTAATTTGTTAGACCAAACAGGTTATACCCAACCGGCTCTATTTGCCATTGAATATGCTTTGTTCAAATTATGGGAGTCTTGGGGAATTAAACCAACTGTAGTCATGGGGCATAGCGTAGGAGAATATGTGGCAGCAACAGTAGCAGGAGTTTTCAGTCTAGAAGATGGTCTGAAATTAATTGCTATGCGCGGAAGGTTGATGCAAAAGTTACCCTCCGGTGGAGAGATGGTAGCAGTCATGGCTACAGAATCTCAGGTGACAGAAATGATAAGAGACTATAGTTCAAAAGTAACCATAGCAGCGGTTAATGGACCAGAAAGTATGGTAATTTCTGGTGAAAGTGGAGCGATCGCCACCATTGTTAGTAAATTGACAGAAATGGGAATTAAGAGCAAAAAATTACAAGTGTCCCATGCTTTTCATTCCCCATTGATGGAGCCAATGTTAGCTGAGTTTGCAGCAGTAGCTCAGGAAGTGGTCTATAATCGGCCGAAAATACCACTTGTTTCCAATGTAACTGGTACAAAAGCAGGAAATGAAATAACTAAGGCAGAATATTGGGTAAATCATATCCGACAACCAGTCAGGTTTGCTCAAAGTATAAAAACATTGCACGAACAAGGGAATGAACTTTTCTTAGAAATCGGACCAAAACCAATTTTGTTAGGCATGGGACGTCGATGTATATCGGAAGATTCAGGAGTATGGTTGCCATCATTACGTCCGAATAAAATCTCCCTCCCGTCCTCCTTGGAAAGGGGGAGGCCAGAGGATGCTTCGCTTTTGAACGATGAATGGCAGCAAATGTTATTGAGTTTAGGACAGTTGTATGTTAAAGGAATAACAGTAAATTGGTCAGGGTTTGACCAAGATTATACTCGTCAGAAAGTAGCATTGCCCACATATCCATTCCAAAGACAACGCTGCTGGGTAGAAATAACAGAAAACAAACATCAGAAAAATCAAAAGTCAGAAAATATTAGTGAGACTTCAATTGTTAAACTACTTACTCAAGGAAAAACAGAAGCACTTACTCAGCAATTAGAAAAAGCGGTAAATTTTTCACCAGAACAGCTTAAAGTTTTACCAGAAATATTAGATGTATTAGCTAAACAACAACAGGAACAATTAACAGCAGTAACTATTAAAAATTGGTTCCATGAAATTCAGTGGAAACCTTTAGCTCAAACTCAATCAAAAACAAATATTCAGTTAAGTAATTGGCTGATTTTTGCCGATAACACAGGAGTTGCCGAAAAATTAGCCCAAAAATTACAACAAGAAGGTCATCAATATAGTTTAGTTTATAGAGGAGAAAGCTATCAAAAACTAGCAGCCGGAAAATATCAGCTCAATCCTGCTATTCCTGAAGAATTTAAAAAGCTGTATCAAGAAGTGCAAGAAAGTAGTCAAGTTCCACTATCAAAGTTAATTCATTTGTGGAGTTTAGATGCTCCCGAATCCAAAGATTTAACCCTTAGCACTTTAGAGGAAACTCAACTATGGGGGTGTGGTAGTGTCATGTACTTATTACAGGCTTTACTCAAAAATATAAGCACTGCTCAACTATGGTTGATAACTCGTGGCTCTCAGTCAGTATTATCTAAAACAGAAAATAATATACCAGGATTAGCAGCATCATCTTTGTGGGGATTAGGTAGAGCGCTGTCTATAGAACATCCTCAATTATGGGGAGGATTAGTAGATATGGCTCCACAAGCTTCAGAAGCAGAAGCGGACGAGGTAGAAATGCTATGGGAATTGTTAGTTAATGAACCCGAAGAAGATAATCTAGCTTTACGGGGCAAAAATACTTATGTAGCTCGTCTGGTAAACCAAGATACTCCAGAATTTCCTCAATCCCTGACATTATCATCCGATGGTAGTTACTTGATAACTGGAGGATTAGGAGCTTTAGGATTACATACCGCCCAATGGTTGGCAGAAAAGGGAGCGAAAAATATTGTTTTAACTGGGCGTCGTCCTCCATCAGAAAACGTCCAAGAATCTATACAAGAGTTAGAACAAAAACAAGGATGTCAAGTCAAGATTTTATTAGGGGATATTGCCATTGAAGAAGAGATAGAAAAAATTCTGGAAGAGATTCAGGCATCTTTACCAACACTGAAAGGAATAATTCATGCAGCAGGAGTGGTAGATGATGGAACTATACAACAAATGAATTGGGAACGTTTTACTAAAGTAATGTCGCCCAAAGTAATAGGAACTTGGCACTTACATAAATTAACTCAAAATTTACCACTAGATTTCTTTGTCTGTTTCTCCTCAATGGTTTCCCTAATAGGTTCCCCTGGCCAAGGAAATTATGCTGCAGCCAATGCCTTTATGGATGCTTTAGCTAGTTATCGTCGCAGCCAAGGATTATCAGGATTGGCAATTAATTGGGGAGCATGGGCATCTGGGGGGATGGCTTCTCGTTTAGCAGTGGAGCATCAAAACCGCATTCAGGCCAGTGGAATAAGTGAAATTCCCCCCACACAAGGAATGTATGCCTTGGATTTACTGTTAGGAAATCAATCTGCCTATCCCCCTCCCGTCCCCCTTTCTAAGGGGGACGGGAGGGGATGCTCTGCTTTTCCTGGACAGGTAGGTGTAATAGCTGTAAATTGGTCGCTATTAGCAGAACATTGGAGTGGTATCAAAAAAAGTTCATTACTACGAGAATTATTACAAAAGGAGGAATTGACAGAACGTGATACACTGAAACAAAAAGTCAAAATAGAAATTTTAGCCAAATTAGAGACAGCTTCATTAGAGGAACGTCAAGAAATTTTAACCGAGCACATTCGAGGGCAGGTGTCTCAGGTATTAGGTTTAAATTCATCTCAATTACCAGAACTAAATTTAGGCTTTATGGAAATGGGCATGGATTCTTTAATGGTGGTGGAATTAAAAAATCGACTGCAAAATCAACTAGAAGTTAATTTACCTGAGACGATAGCTATGGAATATCCAACAATTGCAAAGTTGTCTTTACATATACAGGAATTGATGGAATGGAAGACAACAGAAAATGGTGCATTATCTGACGATCTGAGTAAGACTGATGTATCAGAAACGGATGGTAAGATATTGCCTGTTATCCAAGATATTTCAGAAGAAGATTTTGAAGCTCTGGCAGCTCAACAACTGGAAAAAATTAAGAATATGCTCTAATAATTAATCTTAAAAAAATCTATTTCTATATGTTTTGGGATTTAGAAAATTTAGAAAATGAGGAAAAAGGCATGAAAAATGATCAATTAGGTGGATTTTATAACTATAAAAATTATTGAAAACAAATTAGGTTGAGGCTAGAAATTTATGGAACCGACTACTAAAAAAGAGCAACTATCATTATCCAAACAAATGTTTTTAGCTTTAAAGCAAGCAGAAACTAAATTGGAAATGATGGAGCGTTCAAAAAGTGAAGCGATAGCCATCATTGGTATGGGCTGTAGATTTCCTGGAAATGCCAACACACCAGAAAGTTTCTGGGAATTGTTATCTAATGGTAAAGACTCTGTGATAGAGATTCCACAAGAACGTTGGGATATAGATTCTTACTACGACCCCAACCCTGATACTCCTGGGAAAATGTATATCCGTCACGCAGCATTAGTTGATCAGGTAGATCGGTTCGATCCGCAATTTTTTGGTATCTCTGGCAAAGAAGCACATAGCCTTGACCCACAGCAACGTTTTATTTTAGAAGTAACTTGGGAAGCTTTAGAAAGAGCTGGTATTAATCCCCAGCAATTAGAAAACACTCAGACAGGAGTGTTTCTGGGTATTGGTCAAAATGATTATGCTAATTTGGGTTTCAGCCAAGTAGAAAATATTAGCCCTTACGATGCTACAGGAAATGGGTTTTGTTTTGCAGCAGGTAGGTTATCTTACTTTTTAGGATTGCAAGGCCCATCAATAGCAATAGATACAGCTTGTTCATCATCTCTGGTAGCTATACATGAAGCTTGTCAGAGTCTGCGTCAGGGTGAGTCCAATTTGGCTTTAGCTGGAGGAGTCCAACTAATTCTATCTCCTCAAGTAACAACTGCACTATCAAAATTAAAGGCTCTATCACCTGATGGCAAGTGTAAAACTTTTGATGCTGCTGCAGATGGTTATGGTAGGGGAGAAGGATGTGGCATTGTTGTACTGAAGCGTTTATCGGATGCGGTCAGGGATGGAGACAATATCCAGGCAGTAATTCGTGGTTCCGCTGTTAATCATGATGGACCGAGTAGCGGACTGACAGTACCTAATAAACTAGCTCAGGAAAAACTTATTCAACAAGCTCTCAAAGCAGCAAAAGTAGAATCAGGTCAAGTTAGTTATGTGGAAGCTCATGGTACGGGAACTTCCCTCGGAGATCCGATGGAAGTGAGAGCTTTAACTAGCGTGTTTGAGGAGGGACGCGATGTGGAAAATCCATTGCATATCGCTTCAGTTAAAACTAATATTGGTCATTTAGAAGCTGCCGCTGGAATTGCAGGTGTGATTAAGGTGGTTTTGCAACTGCAACATCAAAAAATTGCTCCTCATCTGCATTTTGCTAATCCTACCCCCTATATTGATTGGGAGAATATACCTTTAAAAGTACCTACTCAACTCACACCTTGGCCGTCATCAGGAGATAAAAGAATTGCAGGAGTAAGTTCTTTTGCTATTAGTGGTACCAATGCTCATATTCTTTTAGAAGAGGCTACAACTGAAGTCATAAATCAGAAGTCAGAAGAATCCCCCCTACCCCCCTTTGAAAGGGGGGATAATTTAGAGCGTTCATTGCATTTGTTAACTCTGTCGGCAAAAACAGAAAAAGCTTTAGAAGATTTAGTCAGTAGTTATCAAAATTATTTAGAAACTAATGTAGAAACGTTTACCGAAACGTCTCTACATGATGTATGCTATACAGCTAATACAGGTAGAGCGCATTTTAATCATCGAATAGCAATTATCGCTTCTCAGCCAAAAGAATTAATAGAAAAACTGCTGGACTGGAAAACTAAGAAAGAAGTAGTAGGAGTATATTCTGGACAAGTAGATGGGGGTAGCCAAAGTCCGAAAATAGCTTTCCTATTCACAGGCCAAGGTTCCCAGTATATTAATATGGGAAGGCAACTATATGAAACTCAGCCAACTTTCCGTCAAGCTTTAGATCGATGCGACCAAATTTTACAATCCTATCTAGAAGTACCTATATTAGAAGTTATCTACCCTAAAGATGCACAAAAGTCAAGTGTATTAGACCAAACAGCTTATACTCAACCTTCTCTATTTGCTATAGAGTACGCCCTAGCTAAGTTATGGGAATCATGGGGAATTAAACCCAATGTAGTGATGGGTCATAGTGTGGGTGAATATGTAGCAGCAACAGTAGCAGGAGTATTCAGTTTAGAAGATGGTCTGAAATTAATCGCGATGCGGGGTAAGTTGATGCAGAAGTTACCCTCCGGTGGTGAAATGGTATCTTTATTAGCGTCAGAATCTCAAGTTATAGAAGCTATAGGCGAGTATAGTTCTCAAGTAGCAATAGCAGCAATTAATGGACCAGAAAGTATAGTAATTTCTGGTGAGAGTGAAGCTCTAGCAAATATTTGCAGTAAGTTAGAATCCCAAGGAGTTAAGACTAAAAAATTACAGGTATCCCATGCTTTTCACTCTCCTTTGATGGAGCCAATGTTGGCAGAATTTGCAACAGTAGCTCAGGAAGTAACCTACAGTAAACCTCAGATACCACTCATTTCTAATGTCACTGGTGAAAAAGTAGGTGCAGAAATTGCTACTTCTGAATATTGGGTGCGTCATGTCCGGCAACCAGTAAGATTCTTTCAGAGTATGAAAAGTCTAAATGAACAAGGATATGAATTGTTCCTGGAAATAGGACCAAAACCAATATTGCTAGGGATGGGACGTCAATGTGTGGCAGAAGAAAGTAGTATTTGGTTGCCGTCATTACGTCCCCCTAAAATCCCCCTCCAGTCCCCCTTGGAAAGGGGGAAGCCAGAGGATGCTTCGCTTTTTAAGGATGGGAAGGTAGAGGATGCTTCGCTTTTGAACAATGAATGGCAACAGATACTCTCAAGTTTAGGACAGTTATATGTACAGGGTGTTAAAGTAAGTTGGTCAGATTTTGACCGAGATTACGTTCGTCAAAAAGTAATCTTGCCAACTTATCCATTTCAGCGAGAGAAATATTGGGTGGAAACTACCAATTCTCAAAGTATATCTGCCAGCAAACTTCATCCTCTGATTAATCGCAAGTTTCAATCTCCATTATCAAAAGATATCTTTTTTGAATCAGAGTTTAGCACCAATGCTCTACCATTTTTAGCAGATCACCGAATATATGAAAAATTAGTAGTTCCTGGTGCTAGTCACATTTCTTTGTTGTTAGGAAGTGCTTCTCTCACATTTTCTGCAACCGGATGTCAACTGGAGGATATTCTATTTCCCCAAGCTTTAGCAATTCCCGAAGAAGGAATGCGTAATGTTCAGGTAGCTCTCACTCCACAGGATAGTTCATATTCATTTCAAGTAATTAGTTTTGATAACTCCGAGCCTAATTCTTGGGCTGTTCATGCCACAGGTAAGATTTCTCCTATTAATAATGTGGAGCAATTATTAGACTATACTTCACCAATACAGACAGTAAAAACTATCGCTGAATTTCAATCTCGTTGTAGTCAAAAAATTGAAAGCACAGAAATTTACCAAAGTCTATGGGATAGACAAGTTCAATTACGGCAGAGTTTTAGATGGATACACCAGGTATGGTTAGGAGAGGGAGAAATTCTCTGTCAAATGACAGTACCTGAGACAATCTTAGATGCTCTGAAGTACCAAATACATCCAGCCTTAATTGACTCATGTTTCCAGTCAGTAGCTGCACTGAATCTCAGTCTTTCTGGAGACCAAAGTGAAACTTTTGTGCCCTTCAGTATTGAGAAGTTTACTTTTTATCAACGCCCTGAGAATGGTTTGCTTTGGTGTTATACCCGTGGATTGAAAGAAGGGGGATCGGAGGAAAAACTGCTGAAAGCCGAAATCCAATTATTTGACAAAACTGGAAAATTAGTAGCTGAAGTAAATGGTTTTGAGGGTAGGAAAGCTAATCCCAAAGCATTACTAATGACACTGGATGCAGATTTGAGCGATTGGTATTATGAAATTAACTGGGAACCTCAACCTTTAACAGAAACTGCAAAATCTAGTGAAAATTCTGGTAAATGGTTAATATTTGCCCTTACTGATGAATTGGTAGAGTCGGTATGGCAGCATTTACAACAAAGAGGACAAAACTATATTTGGGTATCTCCAGGTTCCGAGTATCAACAATTAGATGCTCAACATTATCAAATTAATCCTACTGTTGCTGAAGAATTCTCCAAACTGCTCCAAGATAATTCAGATATTCAGGGGATTTTGCACTTATGGAGTCTAAATGAACCTAAAGATTTACAAACAGCTCAAGAACTTGGTTGTGCTACAACGTTACATTTACTGCAAGCTTTAGTTCAAGCTGGATTAAGTAGTTCAATACCAATGTGGTTAGTGACTCAAGGGACTCAGAATATATTCGATGCAGCAGAAGTGGTGCAACCCCAACAAGGAAGTTTATGGGGACTAGGGCGTGTTATTAGTCTAGAACACCCAGAATTAAGGTGTGGACGAATAGACTTAGACCCCACATCTAATTTTGCGGAAATGGTCCCAATTTTAGTAGATGAACTATTTTCTGAAGATAATGAAGATCAAATAGCAATTCGTCAGGGAGTTCGTTATATAGCTAGATTAGTACGGCAACAAAAGCAGAAAATTAGCTCTGAAGAAGAATTAGGATTAGAAAATCAACCAGTAGAATTGAAGTTATCTGAATATGGACTGATAGATAAGCTCAACTGGCAGGTAATGGAGCGCCGTCCTCCACAAGAGAATGAAGTAGAAATTCAAGTCAAAGCAGCAGGTTTAAACTTCCGAGATGTCCTCAATTCCCTGGGGTTACTGAAAGACTATTATGCTGAGGTATTAGGTATTACTGATGTAGCTCAACTCAATTTTGGGTTGGAATGTGTAGGGGTTATTGCATCTGTAGGAAAAAATGTGTCTCAATGGCAGGTGGGAGATGAGGTGATGGCTATAGTTCATAATGGGTTTAGTAGCTTTGTCACTACCCGTGCCGATCTAGTTATGGCTAAACCGAAAAATCTGAGTTTTACAGAAGCAGCAACTTTACCATTAACTTTTGCTACAGCTTACTATGGATTACAAAATTTAGCGAAAATTCAGCCAGGAGATAAAGTATTAATTCATGCTGCTGCTGGTGGTGTCGGGCAAGCAGCAGTTCAAATTGCACTGGGGGTAGGAGCAGAAGTATTCGCGACAGCGAGTCCTCCAAAGTGGGAGTTTCTCAAGTCTATGGGGATAAAACACATAATGAATTCCCGTACTTTAGAGTTTGCCGATGAAATTATGAGTATAACTCAGGGAAAAGGTGTAGATATAGTTTTAAATAGTCTGAATGGAGACTTCATTGATAAGAGTTTTGCAGTTTTAGGGACTAAAGGGCGATTTGTAGAAATTGGCAAAATCGGAATTTGGGATCAACAAAAAGTGATGGAGAAACGCCCAGATGTTGATTACTTGCCTTTCGATATTGGACTGATGATCCAACAACAACCAGGTTTAATGGCAGAATTTTCAGAGGAATTAAATCGGGAGTGTCAGTCAGGAAAACTCAAAGCATTATCTCATAAAGTATACCCGAATACAGAAGTAAAAGCTGCTTTCCGGTATATGCAGCAAGGTAAACATATAGGAAAAGTGGTAGTTTCTCTCCCAGAAACAGGAGATGAGCAAAAATCTATAAAATCAGAAGCCAGTTATTTGATTACAGGAGGTTTAGGAGCTTTAGGGTTAGAAGTAGCCCAATGGATGGTGAAAGAAGGAGCTAAAAATATAGTATTAACTGGGCGTCGGAACCCAAATGAAAGGGCACAAAAAGTTATAGAGGAGTTAGAAGCAGCCGGTGCATTAGTTAGTGTTGTGTTAGGAGATATTTCTACTCAAGAATCTGTGATGAAAATCTTAGAAGAAATCTCTACTTCCTTACCTCCACTCAAAGGAATAATTCATGCTGCTGGGGTGTTGGATGACGGGGTATTACAAAAAATGACCTGGGAGAAATTTACAAAAGTAATGGCTCCCAAGGTTTCAGGAACCTGGTATTTACATCAACTAACTCAGGATTTACCTTTAGATTTCTTTGTGTGCTTCTCCTCCATGGCTTCAATGTTGGGGAATTTTGGCCAAGGAAACTATGCTGCGGCCAATGGCTTTATGGATGCGATCGCTCACTATCGTCGAGGCCAAGGATTACCAGGATTAAGTATTAACTGGGGAGCATGGGCGACAGCAGGAATGGCTGCTCGTTTGGCAAGGGAACATCAAAACAGAATGCATAGTAGTGGAGTAGTGGCAATTGAACCCGAACCAGGAATGCAAGCATTAGGTTCATTGTTATCAGGGTCTCAAAGCCAAGTAGGGGTATTCCCGGTTAATTGGTCTGAGTTCTTTAGACAGATGCCTGGATTAACAAAACTCCGATATTTAGAAGCTTTTACCACAAAATCCGTAGAACAGAATCAGAATTACCAGATTTTAGAGCAGCTAAATCTAGCCTCAGATGGGGAACAAGAAAAGCTATTGACTTCTTATCTCCAAAGCAAAATTGCTCATATTATGGGTATGACAGTTTCTCAAATAGAGTTAGAAAAATCTCTAATTATGATGGGACTTGACTCATTAATGGCTGTGGAATTGCGAAATCAGATACAAACTGAGCTAGGGGCGGATATTCCAGCTACCAGATTTATGGAAGGAATAACTATTCAACTTCTAGCAACTGAGGTTAAGGAACAACTGATAATTCAAACAGATAAAAATCAAATCCCCCTCTCGTCCCCCTTGGAAAGTGGGAAGACAGAGGATGCTGCGCTTTTGAAGGATGGGAAGTCAGATAGTCAAGAGCAACTCGATCAAAATCAAGATAATAATTGGATAGAGGTGGAACTATGAACTTAGTGGAGTTTTTGCAAGATATCTCTCTCAAAGGGGTAAAGTTATGGTCTGATGGAGAAAAATTGCGTACTGGAGGTTCCCAAGAGGTATTAACTCCCGATGTGATTTCTCAACTGAAGCAGTACAAAACTCAAATTGTGCAATTATTGCAGGAACAGCCAGATATCCTGCAAGTATACCCTCTATCCTATGGCCAAACAGGTCTCAGATTTTTATGGGAACTAGCTCCACAAAGCTATACTTACAACTTGTCATTTGCCGTTCGTATTTACTCTCAGGTAGAACTGGCTATTTTGCAGCAAACCTTTGAAGTTTTAAAGACTCGCCATCCAATGCTGCGCAGCACTTTCCCAAAATTGGGTCAAGAAATGGTTCGACAAGTACATCAAAATCAACCATTGGACTTCCTGGAGATTGATGCTTCGAGTTGGAATGAGGATGAGTTGTACAAAAACGTTCTGGAAACTCATCGTCTACCTTTCGCTCTGGAAACAAAACCAGTCATGCGAATCAGATGGTTTAGCCACTCAGAAAAAGACCACATCCTATTATTAACAATACATCACATCGCTTGGGATGGTTGGTCTATGAGTTCAATTGTCAACGAGCTACCAGAAATTTACCAAGCTCAACAAGCTGGTGTTGAGATATCTCTTCCTAAAATAGGTTATTACCAAGATTATGTTAATTGGCAAAGGAATTTATTAGCAGGAACTGATGGAGAGCGCCTCTGGAATTATTGGCAACAAAAACTGGCAGGAGATTTGCCGGTCTTGAATTTACTTACAGATAAACCGCGCCCACCAATACAAACTTATAACGGTGCTGCTTACCCTTTAAAATTACCTCAAGAACTAACTGAGCAACTCAAAGCACTAGCTCAGGAAGCAGGGGCGACTCTTTACATGGTCTTCTTGGCAGCTTTTCAAATACTTCTATCTCGTTACACAAGTCAAGAAGATATCTTAGTCGGTTCTCCTACTTTTGGTAGGTCTAAACCTGAGTTTGTACCCATTGTTGGTTACTTTGTGGATCAAGTTGTGATGAGGGGAAATCTTTCCGGAAATCCCAGTTTCAAAGACTTCCTTTCTCAGGTACGCCAAACTGTTATTGAAGGGTTAGCTCATCAGGATTATCCCTTTTTTTTGTTAGTACAGCGATTACAGGTAGAGCAAGATTCCAGTCGCTCCCCTCTATTTCAGGCTTACTTTATCCTGCAAAATTTCCAAGGTGCTCAAAATGTGCAAAAGCTGTTATCAAGTAGGAAAAAAACTGTAGTAAATTGGGGAGAATGGGAAGTAGAACCTTTTGCATTAGCTCAGTATGAAAGTCTGTTCGATTTGACATTAGAACTGATTGAGGAAGACTCATCTATGCAGGGATTCCTCAAATACAATACAGATATATTTGATGAGCAGACTATTGCCAGGATGGCTAGTCATTACCAGACTTTATTAGCAGGAATTGTTAATAATCCCCAGGAAAATGTGGGGCAATTGCCTTTATTGGGGGATGTAGAAAAGCAGCAATTACTAGGGGAATGGAATAACACTGGTACGGAATATCCAGAAGATAAATGTATGCATCAATTGTTTGAAGAACAGGTCAAACAAACTCCTGATGCTGTGGCATTGATTTTTGGCGATCGACGATTGACTTATAAAGAGTTGAACGAACGAGCAAATCAGTTAGCACATTATCTACAAACTTTGGAAGTCAAAGCAGAAGTGCTAGTAGGTTTATGTATAGACCGTTCAATCGAAATGTTAGTGGGACTTTTGGGAATACTGAAAGCTGGAGGAGGTTATGTCCCCATCGACCCTAGTTATCCCCAACAACGGTTGGCTTATATGTTAGAAGATTCTGCTTTGCCGGTATTGCTAACAACAGAATCATTATTAGAAATTATACCAGAAAATCAGGCCAAAACCGTATGTTTGGATAGGGATTGGCAAGCCATCGCTTCACATTCTCAGGAAAATCTGGAAAGGGTAATTACTCCAGAGAATCGAGCTTATGTAATTTATACTTCTGGCTCCACAGGTAAACCAAAAGGAGTTGAAATCAACCATTATTCTCTAGTCAATTTCCTAGTATCCATGAATAGTTATCTAGAATTGACTAACTTGGATACTTTTAATGCCATTACTACCATCTCCTTTGATATTGCAGCATTAGAACTTTATCTACCACTAATAGTAGGAGCATCAGTAGCATTAGTTCCTCGTGAAATTGCTATAGATGGCAACAGACTGTTACCCCAGTTATTAGAATCTGGAGCAACAGTGATGCAGGCAACCCCTGCTACTTGGAAAATGTTGTTAACAGCAGGCTTATCAAATCATAAGTTAGATGTGAAATTATT
Source organism: Dapis brunnea BLCC-M229 (assembly GCF_050015995.1). Classification (NCBI taxonomy): domain Bacteria; kingdom Bacillati; phylum Cyanobacteriota; class Cyanophyceae; order Oscillatoriales; family Microcoleaceae; genus Dapis; species Dapis brunnea. Next base: position 40,720 of record NZ_JBNHEP010000091.1, read on the forward strand.
GTCTGGAGGTGAAGCTTTACCTGCTGAATTAGCTCATCAACTACTGGAGATAGGCAAGGAACTATGGAATGTTTATGGCCCGACAGAAGCTACAATTTGGTCAACAATTTACAAAGTAGGCGATCGGCTAAAATCAACAAAAGATAGTCATGTAATTACACCAATAGGTAGTCCCATTGCCAATACTGACATTTATATATTAGATAGCTACCTGCAACAAGTCCCCATTGGGATACCTGGAGAACTACACATTGGTGGAACTGGTTTAGCCCGTGGGTATCTCAACAGACCAGAATTAACCCAAGAGAGATTTATCCCTAATCCTTTTGGGAATTTACAAACCCAAAGTCAAAAGTCAAGAATATATAAAACAGGGGATTTAGCTAGATATTTACCAGACGGTAATATTGAGTATCTGGGTAGAATTGATAACCAAGTCAAGATTCGGGGTTTCCGTATTGAACTGGGAGAAATTGAATCAACACTGACTAAGCATCCAGAGGTACAAGAAGCAGTAGTCATTACCCACCCCGATCGCTTGATTGACAAGCCACTCATCGCATACATCGTTCCCAACTTCCAAGGTGAAGACCAAAATTCTCGTGAATCTATAAATCAGGCCCAGAACGAGCGACTATTATTGTGGCAGCAACTCAGAAATAAGATATATGAACAAACCATAGTTGATGGATCTTCAAATTTCAACCCTCTTATTTGGAGAGATAGCTATACGGGTGAGCCATTTCTTGAAGAAGATATGTCTCAATGGTTAGATTACACAATTGAACGAATTATCTGTGGCAAACCTGAGCGTGTGTTGGAAATTGGTTGTGGTACTGGGATGTTGCTATTCAAGATTGCTCCCCAAACTTCCAAATATTGCGGTACAGATATTTCCGACAAAGCTATCTCCTATATTGAGGAACAATTAAAAACACTAGAGGGAGATTGGTCTCATGTAAAAGTCTACAACCAACCTGCCCAAGATTTTCAAGTCTTAGAGAAAGAATCTTTCGATGCTGTAATTCTCAACTCAGTTATCCAGTATTTTCCTAGTATTGAATATTTAGTAGGGGTATTGGAAAATGCAGTCAAATTAGTGGCACCGGGTGGCACTATATTTATCGGAGATGTGCGGAGTTTACGACTACTAGAAACATTCCATACCGATCTATTATTGAGCCAAGCTACGGACGAGCAAAAAGTAGAAGATTTATGGCAGCGGGTGCAAAAAAAATTAAAAGAAGAAGAGGAACTGGTAATCGATCCAGAGTTTTTCCAAGCTCTACAGCAGTATTTACCCCAAATTAGTCAGGTAGAGATTCAGCTCAAGCGTAGTCGTGCTGATAATGAGATTACCAAGTTCCGGTATGATGTGATTCTTCATATAGGAAAGGAAGTTTTATCCCCTAGTTGCAGCCCTGAATTGCTGAACTGGCAGCAGGAGGAATTGACATTATCATCTGTCCAGCAAATTTTGGCACAAAAACAGCCAGAGATGCTCATCATTAAAGATGTTCCCAATGCACGCCTCCAAACCCAAGTAAAACTCAATCAACTCTTGACAACAAAAAATGAATTTGTTAAGCTTGAAGACCTACGCAAAGCTTTACCAAAAAACACCCCAGAAAAAGGGATAGAACCTGAAGATTTTTGGAATTTGGATGATGAGTTGGCTTATAAAAGCTACATTACTTGGTCAGCTCTCAATTTCGATTGCTACGATGTTGTCTTGTGGCAAAAATCATCTGCACCAATAAATAATGGATTACCCCCACTACCAAGAGAAAATAGGGACCAAAAACCTTGGACTGTTTACAGCAACAATCCTTTACAAAGTAAATTATCTCAGCAGCTAATTCCTAAACTACGCACTTTTATGGAACAGGTACTACCTCAGTATATGGTTCCATCAATTTTTGTCCTGTTAGACTCCCTGCCATTAACACCCAATGGCAAAGTAGACCGGAAAAAGTTGCCCAACCCCAACATTAATCGTTCTCATACTGAATATGTTGTACCTAAATCAGAAACAGAACAACAGATTGCTAAGGTTTGGCAAGATGTGCTCCAACTAGAAAAAGTAGGAATTTATGATAATTTTTTTGAAGTAGGAGGAAACTCTTTACTCTTGATACAGGTAAGTGGTAAACTTCGAGAAATATTTAAAATAGAGCTGCAAGTTGTCACTCTTTTAAAATATCCAACTATTTATTATTTAAGTCAACATATAAAAGGTGAAAGTATTAGTAACAATGGTTCCAAGGAAGCGCGGAATATTCGCGATACTAACTTAAAAGAAGGTAAAAGCATGATGAAGCAAAGACTAGAAAGGCGACAAAAACATCGTTCTCGGTATCAAATCAGAGATTAATTATATTGTATTGTATTTAATTAAGTCTCAAAATAGCTGCGTAATTAATTTATTAAGACAAGTGAGGATCAAAAAAAATGAATCGACAAGATGAAGAAAATTTAATAGACGATCTTGGTATAGCAATTATTTCCATGTCTGGTCGTTTTCCACAAGCTGAAGACACCAATCAATTTTGGCAGAATCTTAAGGATGGTGTTGAATCTATCTCTTTTTTTTCAGAGCAAGAACTGCTAGAATCTGGTGTTAAAGCTGAATTACTGAATGATCCTAACTATGTAAAAGCGAGTGCTGTGATGTCAGACATCGATATGTTCGATGCTAATTTCTTTGCCTATAGTCGCAAGGAAGCTGAAGACATGGATCCGCAACAACGTTTGTTCCTTGAATGTGCTTGGGAAACTATAGAAAGAGGTGGTTACAATCCAGATACCTATGAAGGTTTAATTGGAGTTTATGCTGGTATTGGCATGAACCAATACTTATTTAGAAATCTCTATCCCAACCACGATCCTGATAATCCAGTGAACTCTTATCAGTTAATGATCAGCAGTGATAAAGATTTCCTGGCAACTCGTGTCGCCTACAAGCTAAATTTAAGAGGTCCAGCAGTAAACGTTCAAACTGCTTGTTCAACCTCATTGGTAGCTGTCCACATGGCTTGTCAAAGTTTACTCAATGGGGAATGCGATCTGGCTCTTGCTGGTGGTGTCTCTATCCATATTCCCCAGAAAGTTGGACACTTATATCGAGAGGGAATGATTTTCTCTCCTGATGGACACTGTCGAACTTTTGATGCTAAAGCCAAGGGTACAATACCAGGTGATGGTGTTGGGATTGTACTTCTCAAGCGACTCAATAACGCGATCGCAGATGGTGATTCTATCCACGCAATTATCAAGGGGTCGTCGATTAATAACGATGGATCTTTGAAAGTAGGCTACACCGCACCTAGCATAGAAGGTCAAGCAGCTGTTATTTCAGAAGCTCATGCTGTTGCTGGAGTAGATCCAGAGACAATTTCATACATAGAGGCTCATGGCACAGGGACAGAGTTGGGAGATCCGGTGGAAATCGCAGCTCTGACTCAAGCTTTTAACTATAGCACAGAAAAGAAAGGTTTTTGTGCCATTGGTTCCCTAAAAAGCAATATGGGTCATTTAGATGCAGCGGCAGGAGTAGCAGGACTGATAAAAACTGTTTTAGCTCTCAAACATAAATTATTACCACCAACCCTACATTTTGAAGAACCTAACCCTAAAATAGATTTTGCTAATAGTCCACTATATGTTAATACTACTCTTTCCGAATGGAAAACCAATGGAACTCCTCGTAGAGCAGGGGTTAGTTCCTTTGGTATTGGAGGAACAAACGCTCATGTAATCTTGGAAGAAGCTCCAGAACTAATTAAGAAAGAAAATTCCCCAGAGCGTCCACTTCATCTATTAACCCTCGCAGCAAAAACTCCAGAAGCACTAGAACAATTGGTAGCTCGTTATCAAAACTATATAGAAACTCATCAGGAATTAGAAATTGCAGACATTTGTTATACTGCAAACACAGGACGGAAACATTTCAATCATCGCCTAGCTGTTATTGCTTCCAACCAACAAGAATTACTAGAAAAATTAAAAGCTCACCAATCAACAGAAGCAGTAACAGAAATGTTGTCTGGAGAAATATCTGGTACTAGGATAGCCTTTCTCTTTACTGGGCAAGGTTCTCAATATGTAGATATGGGACGACAATTATATGAAACTCAACCCACATTTCAGAAAATTCTAGACCAATGCAATGAAATTCTGAAAGAATATTTAGAAGTACCTATATTAGAAGTCATCTACCCTAAAGATGCACAAAAGTCAAGTTCTGATCTATTAAACCAAACAGCTTATACCCAACCCGCTATATTTGCCCTGGAATACGCCCTCTTCAAATTATGGGAATCATGGGGAGTCAAACCAGATGTAGTTATGGGCCACAGCGTAGGAGAATATGTAGCAGCTTGCATTACAGGAGTATTTAGCCTAGAAGACGGTCTCAAACTAATAGCCATGCGGGGCAAGTTGATGCAAAAGCTACCATCGGGAGGTAAGATGGTATCGGTAATGGCATCAGAATCTCAGGTAACAGAAGCCATAAAAGAATATAGTTCTCAAGTAACAATAGCAGCAGTTAACGGACCAGAAAGTATAGTAATTTCAGGTGAAAGTGCAGCCATAACAAATATTTGTAGTTTATTTGAATCTGTGGGAGTCAAGACAAAACAACTACAAGTATCCCATGGTTTCCATTCCACATTGATGGAACCAATGTTAACAGAATTTGCCGCAGTAGCAAAAGAGATAGCCTATAATCAAGCGAAAATACCACTAATATCAAACGTCACAGGTACAGAAGTAGGTGCAGAAATAACCACTGCTGAATATTGGGTAGCTCATGTGCGTCAACCAGTAAAATTTGCCCAGAGTATGAAAACTCTAGAAGAGGAAGGATATGAAACGTTTCTGGAAATCGGACCCAAACCAATATTGTTATCCATGGGAAGGCAATGTGTAACAGAAGATGTAGGAGAATGGTTGCCATCATTACGTCCAGGAGTAGATGAATGGCAACAAATGCTCTATAGCTTAGGACAGTTGTATGTAAAAGGAGTAAAAATAGATTGGTCAGGATTTGACTCAGACTATAGTCGTCAGAAAGTGTTATTGCCGACTTATCCATTCCAACGAGAACGTTATTGGGTGGAAACTCCCGAAGACCAACACCAAAAACTTATCCCAGAATCTAGCTTAAGTCCAATTGTCAACTTACTAAATCAAGGAAATAGTGAGGGGTTAATTCAAGAGTTAAACCTAGCGACACAGTTAACAAAAGATGAACAAAAAATTTTACCGAAGTTATTAGATACCCTAGTCAGTCGCCACCAAAGTTATATTCAATTCAAAGGAAATATAGTTTATGACTTTTATAATTCGGTCACGGACATTTCTGCTGAGGCATTTGAAAAAGTATATGGAGAGGAACAAGTAGGTTTCTTACAATTCCTAAGTTTTGGAATATTACCAGAAACCGTTCCTGGTTTTTCTTGGATTAAAATATTCTCTAATCCTAACCAACCTAACCAAAAAGAATTTAGTAAACTTGTTTCAGATGCACAAAAAGAGTTGAGGGAGTTGTGTTTTGCACAAGTCAATTTCTTATCTTGTCAAAATGTATTAGATTTTGGTTGCGGATATAGCTCAGATTTAATTGATCTAGCTCAAAAGCACCCCCATCTGCAGCTAACCGGTTATACAATTTCTAGCGAACAAGCGAAATTTGGGACTAAGCAAGTTAGTGCTTATCAATTTCAGGATCGAATACAAGTTTTGAATCGAGATAGTTCCCAAGATGAATTTCCTGATAACTATAACTTGGTATTTGGATTTGAAGTAGCTCATCATATTAAAAATAAAAATAATCTATTCTCAAACATTAGTAGGCATCTTGAGCAAGAAGGATTATTAGTATTGGCTGATTTCATTGCTAATAGTGATGTTGATATTGACCATGAGGAAACATCTTCCTACTTTATTACCAAACAGCACTGGGTTGAGAAACTATCCGAGAATCATCTTCAACTCATCAGTGCAATAGATGTCAGTCAGGAAATAGCCAACTTTTTATACGATCCTGACTTTGAGGAAAGTCAGGATGCTCTGTATAAGAAGAATAATGATGATCGTGTCAAATATGCTTTTGAATCCTATAATCAGCTTGGGAAGTTACTTCAAAAAGGATTAGCTAGCTATGTACTACTGACTGCTAAAAAACAAGAACATCAAACCAAACAGAATATTTCCCAGTTGAACCAAGAGATTTTGGATCAACTTTTATCTTACTCTGAGGTTGCTACCAAACAATGGGTTTACGAATTAGAATGGAAAGCAACTGAAGCTATCAAAAAGGAATCAAGCACATATACTAATCAAGAGAAACCGAGAACTTGGGTTTTATTTGTGAGTCATGATTTGAATGGTCAAGAGTTAGCAAAAATGTTAGAGAAAGATAACAAGAATTGTGTTTTGGTTTCTCCAGGTGATAACTACAAGCAGTTAGACCAACAGCATTACCAAATTAATCCAACTAATCCGCAAGATTTTAAAGAGCTACTACAGACTCTGTTAACGACTCAAGAAAAATTAGAAGGGGTAGTTCATCTTTGGAGTCTTGATAGCTCAACTGAAGATTTAGAAAGTGCTCAAGAACTTGGTTGTGGTAGTGTGCTTCATTTGGTTCAAGGATTGGTGTCTAACCCAGAATCCCAAGTTGTTCTATGGTTAGTGACTCAAGGAACCCAGAGTGTGGGACAGAATTCACAGGTGTCCCAAGTACAGCAAGCTCCTTTATGGGGATTAGGTCGGGTAATTGCTGCGGAACACCCAGAACTACAATGTAGACGTGTTGATTTAGACCAAACATCTAATTCATCTGAAGCCTTACAAGCATTAGCAAAGGAATTATTAGACCCTGATATTGAAGACCAAATCGCAATTCGTCAGGGAGTACGTTATGCACCCAGACTAGCGCGACCATCACATAACTACTTAGAGCAGCAGCAACAGGTGAAACTTGAACAAGAAGGCTGTTATTTAATTACTGGTGGCCTGGGAGCATTAGGATTAGAAGTAGCCCAATGGATGGTTCAACAGGGAGCCAAACATTTAGTATTGACAGGACGTAGTAACCCATCAGAAAAGGCAGTTGAAATTATTAAGCAGTTAGAACAAACAGGAACCCAAGTTTCTGTATTATTAGGAGATATTTCTCATAAGCAAGATGTGGCTAAGATTATTGATAGTATTCAGAATTCTTTGCCTCCACTCAAAGGTGTGATTCATGCTGCAGGGGTTTTGGATGATGGGGTATTGCAACAGATGAGTTGGGATCGATTTACTAAGGTGATGGCACCAAAAGTTCAAGGGACGTGGTATTTGCATGAACTAACTCAAAATCTGGATTTAGATTTCTTTGTTTGTTTTTCCTCCATAACCTCTTTTCTTGGTTCACCAGGTCAAGGAAACTATGCAGCAGCAAACGCCTTTATGGATGGAATTGCTCACTATCGTCAAGCCATGGGATTACCGGGATTAACTATTAACTGGGGAGCATGGAGTCAAGGAGGAATGGCGGTTAGTCTGACAAGTCAACATCAAAATCGACTACAGAATACTGGAATAAGTTCAATAGCTCCAGAAAAAGGATTAGAGATATTAGGAAAATTATTATCACAATCAGTTAGCCAAGTAGGAGTATTTCCGGTAAATTGGTCTCAATTTTTTGCGCAACTGTCTGAGGGTGTGCAGACACCATTATTTTTAGAGGATTTTGCTTCAAGTAGACTGGCCAAAAAATCCAAAAGCGAAGAGTTTTTAGGAGAGCTAGCAGTACTACCAGAAAAGAAACGCCATCAACGGATGGTTGATTATCTTCAGATTAAAGTTGGTAAACTACTAGGATCTTCTCAATCTCAACTTCCCAATACACAATTAGGATTCTTTGATATGGGTATGGATTCATTAATGGCAGTTGAGCTGAGAAATATTTTGAGTCATAGTCTGGGTAGTTCAATTAGTGCGGCTACATTGTTTGAGGCTTCCAATATTCAAAAGTTGGCTAAATACCTAATCAATGACCTGTTCCCAGAGGAGCAAAGCGGAGAAATAGAGAGCGGTGACAGGAAAAATATACAGTCTCCAAACATAGTTGAGTCTGAAGAAACTCAATCAGAAACTGAAATTGAGGACAGAATAGCACAAGAGTTAGAAGAAATTTTTACTACTCTAGATGAAGGTAACTAAAATGAACAAAATTTCTCAAACAACGGAACAAAAGTTCTCATCTCAACAAGTCCTAAAAGCTCTCCAAGAAATGCGCAGTAGGCTCGATGCCGTAAACAAGGCCCAAACAGAACCTATCGCAATTGTAGGTATGGCCTGTCGATTTCCTGGAGGAGCTAATGACCCATCAACATACTGGAATTTATTACATGATGGTATAGATACAATTACACCAGTTCCTCCGGATCGTTGGGATGTGAATGCTTATTACGATCCCGACCCAGAAGTTTCCGGGAAAGCCTACACTAAAGAAGGTGGGTTTATCAAGCAAGTTGACCAATTTGACCCCTTATTTTTTGGTATTGCTCCTAGAGAGGCAGTTATTTTAGATCCTCAATATAGATTACTCTTAGAAGTAACCTGGGAAGCATTAGAAAATGCCGGACAAACATGGGCAAACCTTAAGAATAGTCAGACAAGTGTATTCATGGGCATCTCCACAGATGACTATTCTGCTGTAAGTCTAATGCACCAAAATCAAATTGGCAATAATATAACTGTTAGCAATAATAGAAGTGTTGGTATAGGTCGTATTTCTCATCTCTTGGGTTTGCAGGGGTCTAATATACAGGTAGATACAGCTTGTTCAAGTTCTTTAGTTGGTACCCATCTAGCTTGTCAGAGCTTACGTTTAGGAGAATCCAACTTAGCATTAGTGGGTGGAGTAAATTTAATATTATCGCCCATCAGTACTATTGGTCGTTGCCAACTGAAAGCACTATCTCCAGATGGTCGTTGCAAAACCTTTGATGCTGGTGCAAATGGTTATGCTCAGGGAGAAGGATGTGGTGTCCTAGTTTTGAAGCGTTTGTCTGATGCTATTTCTGATAGAGATTCAATCTTAGCCCTTATTCGAGGTTCTGCTGTTAATCACGATGGGCCAAGTAGTGGGGTGACAGTTCCAAATAAAATGGCTCAGAAACAGGTAATTCAACAAGCTCTGACAAATACCAAGTTAGAACCTCATCAAATTAGTTATTTGGAGGCTCACGGTACAGGAACTTCTTTAGGAGATCCCATCGAGATAGAAGCTTTGGCAGAAGTATACGGTAAAAATCGTCCAGCAGATCGCCCTTTAATTGTGGGGTCAGTAAAGACTAATATTGGGCATTTAGAGGCAGCAGCAGGTGTATCATCTTTGATGAAGGTAATTTTAGCCCTTCAGCATCAGGAAATCCCTCCTCATTTACATTTCAAACAACCTAACCCTCTTCTAGATTGGGATAGATTACCAATAAAAATTCCTACTTCATTAATTCCTTGGTCTTGTGAGGGCAAACCAAGACTAGCAGGAATTAGTTCCTTTAGTATGGGTGGTACTAATGCTCATATAATTTTGGAGGAGGCTCCCTCAATAGTAACAACTCAGAATGTTGTTGAACGTCCGATTCATCTATTAACTCTATCAGCTAAAACAGAAAAGGCTCTCGATGAGTTAGTCAGTAGTTATCAAAGTTATCTAGAAACTAATCCTGAGTTAGTACTAGCAGATGTCTGTTATATAGCTTCTACAGGCAGAGCACATTTTAATCATCGACTAGGGGTTATTGCATCTGAGACCAAAGAATTAATAGAGAAACTGCTTGGGTGGAAAACTCAGGCAGAATTAGTAGGAGTATTTTCAGGAAAAGCCAATAGTGAAGCTCCCAAAATAGCATTCCTATTCACAGGTCAAGGTTCTCAGTATGTGAATATGGGAAGGCGACTGTATGAACAAGCACCAACTTTCCGTCAAGCTTTAGACCAATGTAATGAAATTCTACAACCCTATCTGGAAGTACCTCTATTAGAAGTCATTTACCCTAAAGATGCACAAAAGTCAACTTCTGATATATTAGACCAAACAGCTTATACCCAACCCGCTATATTTGCCCTGGAATACGCCCTTTTCAAATTATGGGAATCATGGGGAGTCATACCAGATGTAGTTATGGGTCACAGCGTAGGAGAATATGTAGCAGCTTGCATTGCCGGAGTATTTAGCCTAGAAGACGGTCTCAAACTAATAGCCATGCGGGGCAAGTTGATGCAAAAGCTACCATCGGGAGGTAAGATGGTATCGGTAATGGCATCAGAATCTCAGGTAACAGAAGCCATAAAAGAATATAGTTCTCAAGTAACAATAGCAGCAGTTAACGGACCAGAAAGTATAGTAATTTCAGGTGAAAGTGCAGCCATAACAAATATTTGTAGTTTATTTGAATCTGTGGGAGTCAAGACAAAACAACTACAAGTATCCCATGGTTTCCATTCCACATTGATGGAACCAATGTTAACAGAATTTGCCGCAGTAGCAAAAGAGATAGCCTATAATCAAGCGAAAATACCACTAATATCAAACGTCACAGGTACAGAAGTAGGTGCAGAAATAACCACTGCTGAATATTGGGTAGCTCATGTGCGTCAACCAGTAAAATTTGCCCAGAGTATGAAAACTCTAGAAGAGGAAGGATATGAAACGTTTCTGGAAATCGGACCCAAACCAATATTGTTATCCATGGGAAGGCAATGTGTAACAGAAGATGTAGGAGAATGGTTGCCATCATTACGTCCAGGAGTAGATGAATGGCAACAAATGCTCTATAGCTTAGGACAATTGTATGTCAAAGGAGCCACAATAGATTGGTCAGGATTTGACTCAGACTATAGTCGTCAGAAAGTAGCATTACCCACATATCCATTCCAACGAGAAAGATATTGGATAGAAACCAACAACAACTTCAACTTCTGGCCTAAACAACAATTGTTAACAGACCAAAATATCCATCCACTATTAGGTCAAAAACTAAATTGTGCAAGCGAACAAAAAATATTTTCATCACAAATAGGAGAAAATTCACCCAATTATCTGAGCCACCATCGAATATTTAATCAAGCAGTATTTCCCGCAACAGGCTACCTAGAAATAGCAAGAGCAGCAGGAAATCACCAATTAAAAACATCCCATATAGTAATAGAAGACCTAACTATCAGTAAAGGATGGATACTACCAGCAGGAGAATTGACAAATGCCCAAACCATACTCACCCCATTAGAAAATCAAAGCTACCAATTCCAAATATTTTCTCAACAGGAACAACAAAACCAAGAGGAACAGAAGTGGACACTCCATGCCACAGGAAAAATCCGAACTGCCGAAACAGATGTAACTCCAACCAAAGTAGATCTAGAAAAATACAAAGCAGAGTGTAGTCAATCCATAGAAGTAAAACAACATTATCAACAATCTAGGCAATTCGGGATTGATTATGGTAGCAGTTTCCAAGGCATCTACGAGTTATGGTCTGGTGAAAACCAAGCATTGGCTCAGATTAAGTTACCCGAAGAATTGATAGCACAAATAACCGACTATCAGTTCCATCCTGCATTCTTAGAGGCAGCCTTGCAGATAATTGCTCATACATTGCCAGAAGTAGACAGCGATAAAACTTATCTGATAGTAGGGGTAGAGGAATTCAAAGTATATCGTAGTCCAGGGCTTTCCCTGTGGGCCTACGCATCGGTTCTCACGCCTGTAGTGGAAAGTGAAAAAAGTTTAACCGCTCAATTGACGCTAGTGAGTCCAGAAGGAGAAATCATTGCCACAGTCAAAGGCTTACAAGTAAAACAGGCGAATAAACAGACCTTACTAGGAACAGAAGTAGAATCAATAACTAATTGGTTGTATGAAGTAGAATGGAGAAGCAAAGGTCTTTTAGGCAGGTTGCTACCTCCTGATTTCTTGCTTGCTCCCGTAGAAGTTTCCCAAAAATTAACTCCCAGTCTAACAGAATTAGTAACCCAAGTAGATAATGCTCGTACCTCAGAAATAGGAAGGAGCGTGGAAGAATTAAGCGTAGATTATATAGTGCAAGCATTGGTATCAATGGGCTGGTCATATAAGCCAACAGAGAGCTTAGACTTGGAGACAGCAGTCCAGCGTTTAGGTATAGTTCGGAGTCAGCGACGACTATTCGGGCGTCTGCTACAAATCCTAGCAGAAGTAGGAATACTCCAGCCTAATCAACAACAGTGGCAGGTGCAACAAATCTTAGAGCAAGTTAATCCTACCCAAAAAAGCCAAAGTTTACTGAGTCAATATCCAGAAGAAGCAGCAGGATTAACACTATTAGACCGTTGTGCATCTCAACTAGCGGTCGTACTACGAGGAGCAATAGACCCGGTAGAACTGGTGTTCCCTCAAGGGGATTTGACCACAGCAACTAAATTCTATCAAGACTCACAAGTAACGAAAGTGATGAACACGATAGTGCAAAAAACCATCACTCAAACCATTGAGAAATTACCATCGAGTCGAGGGATACGGTTGTTGGAAATCGGAGCAGGAACAGGAGGAACTACAAGTTATATTCTGCCCCATCTAAATCCTAACCAAACGGAATATATATTCACTGATATTGGTGCATTATTTACCAGTAAAGCCCAAGATAAATTCAAGGATTATCGATTCCTAGCCTATCAAACTTTAGATATTGAGGTAGATCCAACCAGCCAAGGATTTGCATCTCATCAATATGATGTAATTATTGCGGCCAACGTCCTTCATGCTACCACCAATATGAAGCAGACATTGTCCCATGTGCGAAAACTGTTAGCAACAGGGGGAATGTTGGTTTTGTATGAAACAACAACTCGATCTCGATTTTCGGATTTAATCTTTGGACTATTAGAAGGATGGTGGAGATTCACTGATGATGAATTGCGACCAGACTACCCTCTGTTGAGTCGCCAGCAGTGGAAACAGATTTTGAATGAAACAGGTTTTACTCAAGTAGTTACTCTGCCAGAAGTGGAGGGAATGGCAGAAGTATTCGCTCAACAAGGCGTAATTGTTGCCCAAGCAGCTCCAACAACAGAATCAACATCATCAAGACCGAAGGGCTGGTTGATACTAGCAGACAAACAAGGAATTGCTCAACAGTTGGCTAGTCAACTGCGTTCAGCAGGAGACGTTTGTACCTTAGTATTCGCGGGAGAGAAGTATCAAAAGCTTGCACCGGAAGAATTTAGCATTAATCCTCATAATCCCGAAGAATTTGAGCAACTCATAGAAGCTGTAGCTAGCAAATCACCATCGTTATCGGGAGTAGTGCAATGTTGGACAACCGAAGCAGGGGTGGATAAAAATATTAGCTCTGAGGAATTAGAAAATTTATCGAAGCTAGGGTGTGGAACTACCTTATCTTTGGTACAAGCCTTAGTCAAAGCCAAGTTATCTCAATCGCCCCGGTTATGGTTAGTGACGAATGGTGCTCAACCAGTACCGTCAAATAATCCAGTCATACCAGGAGTAGCCCAATTTTCACTGTGGGGAATGGGGAAAGTGATTAGCTTAGAAAATCCTGAGCTAAAGTGTGGGCGCATAGATTTAGACCCACAGCAGACGATAGAGACTCAAGCTGAGGTACTATTCCAGGAAATTTGGTCGGAGGATAAGGAAGACCAGGTAGCATGGCGTGGAGATGAGCGTTATGTGGCTCGATTGGTGGCTAGTTCTCATCAGCAAGCTACACAACAACAAGCCGATCCTACTACTCAAAAACCTCTGAGTTTCCGCGAGGATGCTACCTACTTGATTACAGGTATGGGAGGTTTAGGCTTATTGGTGGCTCGTTGGATGGTAGATAAAGGAGCCAAACATCTGGTGTTGCTGGGAAGTCATTCACTCGATGATGTTACCAGTAAAAAAATAACTGAGTTAGAAGTAGCTGGAGCTTCAGTGATAGTCGAACAAACCGATGTGTCTGATGTCGAATCAATGACCAGAGTACTGCACAAGATTGAGCAGTCAAACATACCACTGGCAGGAGTAATCCATTCAGCAGGGATGTTGTCGGATGGAGTGCTACAAAACCAGAATTGGTCTGGCTTTGAGCAAGTGATGGCATCCAAAGTTAAAGGTGCTTGGCATTTGCATCAATTGACTCAAAACCAACCATTGGACTTTTTTGTACTGTTTTCTTCAGTTGCATCTCTGTTGGGTTCACCAGGTCAAGGAAATAATGCTGTAGCGAGTGGGTTTCTTGATGGTTTAGCCCATTATCGTAGAACTATGGGATTGCCGGGATTGAGTATTCATTGGGGACCTGTTACTCAAGTGGGAGAGGTAGCAGAACGAGATGCAGATTTTAGCCTAGAGAGGCAGGGAATGGGTGCGATATATCCAACTCAAATGCTAGATTCCCTAGAGCTACTGATGAGTGGTTCGGATATAGAAGTAGGAGTAGTTCCCCTGGAGTGGTCAGAGTGGCAGGAGAGAGTAGCCCAATGGCCTTTCTTGGCAGATTGGCAAGACCTAACTGCTTCGGTAGCAGTGAAAAGGGAGGATGATAGCTTTTTAGAGGCTCTCAGAGCTCTTTCATTAGAAGAACGGGACAGAACGTTGATGAAGTACGTCACAAGCAAAATAGCTGAAAGTTTGGGAATGACTGCTTCTCAAATAGATGTAAATCAATCCCTGATAGATATGGGGGTAGACTCTTTGAGCGCAGCTGATATCCGCAATTTATTAAAAAGGCAACTGGGATTAGATATACCTTTCCAAACCATATTAAGAGGAGCAAGTACTGCCAACATCACAAATTTGGTAAGTGAGCATGTGAATCAACAGATTTGGTTGGAACAAATTGCTTATTCTACTGCTCCTTCAGATACTGAATATTTACCTGAAGATATAGAGGAAATTACCTTATGAACATAAATCAAGTTTTAGCGAAAATCGCTAGTGAAGGTATCCAATTATTGGCTGACGGCGATCAACTAAAAATTCGTGTTACCAAGGGGAAATTAACTGAAGAAACTAGGGAGCTTATTACCAAAAACAAAACTGAATTATTGGGATTACTTCAGCGCAATTCTATTAGTGCTACTTCTGAGAATAATTCAAAATCACTAAATACTCCTCATCAGGAAACTAACCAGGATACCTTATCTATAAATGAACAGTCCCTATGGTTTGTATGGTATCTAAACCCAGATAGTTATGCCTATAATGTTTCCTTCGCAGGTAAACTGCTTAACGCCAGTAATATCTCAACTTGGCAGAAGGTATTTGAGCATTTACTTAAGCGACATGCAAATCTTCGTACTTGTTTCCCAAACTTGGATGGCAAACCTTATCGACAGATTGTGGAAACCCCTGTCCTGGACTTTCAAGTAATCAAGGCTACGGATTGGAGTGAGTCAGAATTGCGGCAAAGGTTGGCTGCTGCTCACCAAGAGCCTTTTGACCTAGAAAAGGGTTCTCTAGTGCGTGTTAGATGTTTCCCACAGAGGGCAGAGGAGCTTACCCTGATACTGACCATGCACCACATCATTTGTGATGGTTGGTCATTAAATCTTTTGCTCGAAGAGTTGCCTATTCTTTATCAGCAACAACAGACTCAGCAGGCTATTTCACTTGTTCCTCCCAGTCATACTTATCAAGACTTTATTCGTTGGCAACAAGAGCTACTGGCTAGTGCCAAGGGAAAACATTCATTGGACTATTGGCGTGAAAAACTAGGGGGAAATTTGTCTGTTCTGCAACTACATACTGACTATCCACGTCCCTCAGTCCAAACCTATAGAGGTGATTCGTGTAAATTTGGTTTATCCCCAGAGTTGGTCAAGCACTTAAAGGATCTGGCTGAGAAGAGAAAAGTATCACTTTACACCCTGCTCCTGACAGTCTATCAGGTCTTACTTCATCGATATACTCTCCAGGAAGACATCATTGTTGGCTCACCAGTGACAGGTAGAAGTCACCCAGAGTTCACAGGAATTGTTGGGCATTTAGTCAATATGATGCCTATGCGAAGCATTTTGAAAGACACAGTCAGTTTTACTGATCTGTTGATGCAGACACAGGAAACTGTTCTGGAAGCTCTGGATCATCAAGATTTTCCTTTTGGATTGATGGTGGAGCAATTACAGCCACAACGAGATTCAAGTTATTCCCCAATTTTTCAAACGCAATTTTTACTACAGAAACTTCAAATAGGAGATTTGGGTGATGTTAGTGAAGACAATACCTCTAAGAATTGGGGAGGATTGAGCTTAATCCCCTACCCAATAATGCTATTGGAGGGGCAATCTGATTTGGACTTGGAAATAATTCAAACTGACTATAGCTTAGGTGGAGCATTCAAGTATAACACAGACTTGTTTAAGCAGAGCACGATTAATCGAATGCAGAGTCATTTCCAGACATTGTTGGAGGCTATTGTTGCCGATCCACAACAACCAGTTAGTCGGTTACCACTGCTGACAGCAGCAGAACGACAGCAGCTTTTGGTTGATTGGAATGATACGGCGGTGGACTATCCTCATCACAAGTGTATTCATCAGTTATTTGAAGAACAGGTAGAGAAAACACCAGATGCAGTAGCAGTGGTTTTTGAAGAGGAGAAACTGACTTATTCTGAGTTGAACAAACAAGCCAATCAACTAGCTCACTACATGCAAAAGTTGGGAGTAGGACCAGAAGTGCTAGTGGGGATCTGTGCAGAGAGATCGCCATTAATGATAGTAGGAATGTTAGCAATCCTGAAAGCAGGAGGTGCTTATGTACCCCTTGATCCCAGTTATCCATCAGAACGGTTGGCTTATACTTTGGAGGATGCAGCAGCAACAGTTTTGTTGGCAAGTGAATCAGTTTTGGATTCTTTACCGGAGCATCAAGCAAAGACAGTGTGTTTGGATACTATAGGGGAGACTATTACCAATGAAGCTATTGATAATCCTGACAGTCAAATAACTCCAGAAAATTTAGCTTATGTGATTTATACTTCTGGGTCTACAGGAAAGCCAAAGGGGGTTACTATTGAACATCATAGCCCAGTAGCATTCTGTTACTGGGCTTCCCAGGTGTTTACAAGTAAAGAATTAGCTGCTGTATTAGCTTCAACCTCTATATGTTTTGATTTATCTGTTTTTGAAATATTTGTTACCTTGAGTCAAGGTGGTCAAGTGATTTTGGCTCAGAATGCTTTGGCTCTACCTAATATTAAAAGTGAAATCACCTTAATTAATACAGTTCCTTCGGTAATTACAGAACTTTCTAGCATCAATGCTATACCTGATTCAGTTAAAGTAATCAACTTAGCAGGGGAACCATTCTCAAATCAACTGGTGCAAAGACTCTATCAGCAAGAAAACATTCAGGGTGTATATAATCTCTATGGACCATCGGAATACACAACCTATACCACATTTACTTTATTAAAAAAGGGAACTACAACTCAACCCACTATTGGTCGCCCTATTGCCAATACCCAAGTATATATACTAGACTTCCATTTACAACCAGTACCGATAGGAGTAGTAGGAGAATTATACATTGGAGGAGATGGACTAGCAAGAGGCTACCATAACCGCCCCGAACTCACAACTGAGAAATTTATTCCCAACCCCTTTGACAACTCAAAATCCACAAGGTTATATAAAACAGGAGACTTAGTACGTTATCTTTCTGATGGCAACATAGCATTTATTGGTCGCATTGACCATCAAGTGAAAATCAGAGGTTTCCGCATTGAAATGGGAGAAATCGAAGCTTTCGTTTCACAATACCCTGATGTCAAGGAAAATGTGGTTATTGCTCAGTCAGACCCTGTAGGAGGCAAACGCCTAGTAGTCTATATAGTTCCTAAGCAGGAATCTACTCAAGACACCTCCCTAATTCCTGAAATTCGCCAATTCCTCAAGCAAAAGCTACCTGAATACATGATTCCGGCAGCTTTCGTCTTGCTAGATGCTTTCCCTCTAACTCCCAACGGCAAGATTGACCGTCGTGCGTTGCCAGTTCCTGAAACTGTTCCTTCAGGTTTATCAACAGCTTATGTGATGCCTCAGACGGAAACAGAGGAACTTATTGCTAAGATTTGGCAAGAGGTTCTACAGATAGAAAAAGTGGGAATTTATGATAATTTCTTTGAACTAGGAGGTCATTCATTACTAATAATTAAAGTTCACAAAAAGTTACAAGAAGTATATGCACAAGATATCTCAATAGTCAAACTGTTTCAATACCCCAATATATCGGAATTTTCAAAATATTTAATAGATTTAGAAAGGGAACAAGAAACTGATTCTTTAACTACTGGTCAAGCAAAGGCTCGTACTGATAGGAAAACTTCGATAAAACAGCAAAGGCTACAAAGACAGCAGAATCGTAGAAATAAATAAATTGATAAATCAAATGATTACTACTAATATTATTGATGATTCAGCGATAGCCATCATTGGCCTCTCTGGTCGTTTTCCCAAGGCTAAAGACATTGATATTTTCTGGAAAAATTTACAACAGGGTGTGGAGTCTATTGATTTTTTCTCTGAAGAAGAATTATTACAGGAAGGGATCGACCATACCTTGTTAAAAAAGGCGAATTATGTTAAAGCAGGATCTGTAATTTCAGGTATTGATCTATTTGATGCTAATTTCTTTGACTATAATCCCAGAGAAGCTGAAATAATCGACCCACAACAGCGCTTATTCTTGGAAAGTGCGGTTGCAGCACTAGAAGTTGCTGGCTATGATTCACAAACTTATTCTGGTGCTATTGGAGTTTATGCAGGTCTGAGTGAAAATAGTTATGCACGCAACAATCTATATCCCTATATAGAAACTTTAGAACCAGGAAATTCTTATCAATTCTTTCTGGGGAATGGTAATGATTTCTTATCAACGCGGGTTTCTTACAAACTAAATTTAACAGGGCCAAGTATTACTGTTCAAACTGCTTGTTCTACTTCTTTAGTTGCCGTTCATCTAGCTTGCCAAAGCTTACTCAGTGGTGAATGTGATATGGCTTTAGCAGGTGGTGTTTCCATTCAAGTTCCCCAAAAAACAGGTTATTTATATCAAGAGGGAATGATTCTTTCTCCTGATGGACATTGTCGTACTTTTGATGCTAAAGCCAAAGGTACTTTAGTTGGTTCTGGCTTAGGTATTGTGGTCTTGAAAAGATTGGAAGATGCGATCGCAGATGGGGACTACATCTATGCTCAGATTAAAGGATCTGCTATCAACAATGACGGTTCGTCAAAAGTTGGCTACACTGCTCCTAGTGTAGAAGGTCAAGCAGCAGTGATTTCTGAAGCACAGTCAATAGCTGGAGTTGACCCGGAAACAATTTCCTATATAGAAGCTCATGGAACCGCAACTCCTCTAGGAGACCCAATTGAAATTGCAGCTTTAACTAAAGTGTTTAGAGGGACTACTGAAAAAAAAGGTTTTTGTGCCATTGGTTCCCTGAAAACTAATATGGGGCATCTAGATGCAGCAGCAGGGGTTGCTGGTTTGATCAAAACTGTTTTAGCCCTCAAACATAAAAAACTACCACCAAGCCTGAATTTTGAAACACCAAACCCCGTAATTGACTTAGCTAATAGCCCTTTCTACGTTAATACTACTCTCTCAGAATGGAACACCAACGGAACACCTCGTCGCGCTGGAGTAAGTTCTTTTGGTATTGGTGGCACAAATGCTCATGTAATTCTTGAAGAACCTCCTACTTTAGAATTATCCTCAACATCTCGACCCTGGCAATTGTTGATGCTTTCTGCCAAAACAAATTCCGCCTTAGAAACGGCAACGACTAACCTCGCAGCACACTTAAAACAGCATCCAGAAATTAACCTTGCAGATGTTGCCTATACCCTGCAAGTAGGTCGTACAGCATTCGAGCATCGCCGAATGTTAGTCTGCCAAAATATAGATGATGCCCTCAAAGCACTTTCTAATCCGGAATTCCAACCAGTTTTAACTCACTACCAAGAGTCTACCGAACGGCCTGTAGTGTTTATGTTTTCAGGTCAGGGTTCTCAATATGTAAATATGGCGCAGGAATTATACCAAACAGAACCAACTTTCCGCGCTCAGGTAGATAGTTGCTCAGAACTACTGATTCCACATTTAGGAATTGACCTGCGTCATATCCTCTATCCACAACCAGAACAGACAGAAACAGCATCGTTACAACTTAAACAGACAGCGATCGCTCAGTCAGCAATATTTGTAGTTTCATACACTTTAGCTATTTTATGGCAAGAGTGGGGCGTGTCTCCTCAAGCAATGATAGGACACAGCATTGGTGAATATGTAGCAGCTACTCTTGCTGGTGTGCTTTCCTTAGAAGATGCTCTTGCTTTGGTGGCGAAACGGGGACAACTGATGCAGCAACAGCCTCCAGGAGCAATGCTAGCTGTATCTCTCTCAGAGCAAGAGTGGCAAACTCTGCTGGATAATCAACTTTCTGTGGCTGCGATTAATGGGTTATCCCAATGTGTAGTTTCAGGTCCAATAGACGCGATTGATAGTTTGCAGCAGCAGTTGTCGGAACAAAAGATAGAGTCCCGTCGTCTCCATACTTCCCATGCTTTTCATTCTCAGATGATGGAGGCAGTTGTAGAGCCATTTGTAGAGTATATTAAACAACTACCGTTGCATCCTCCAGAAATTCCCTATATTTCCAATGTTACTGGTACTTGGATTACAGCAGAGCAAGCAACAGATCCCAAATATTGGGCAAAACATCTACGTCAACCGGTACGCTTTGGTGAAGGTATACAGAATTTTTTGCGCAATCGTTCCCAAATCTTATTGGAAGTTGGACCAGGACGGACATTGAGTAGTTTAGCTAAACGGCATCCAGATAAAGCAGATGAGCAGATTTTACTAACTTCAGTGCGTCATCCGCAAGAAAAGCGCTCCGATCTAGATTTCTTGCTCAACACATTGGGTCAACTTTGGTTAGCTGGGGTACGGGTAAATTGGGAGGGATTTTACAGCCATCAACAACGTTACCGCATTCCCTTACCTACTTATCCTTTCGAGCGCCAGCGTTACTGGATTGGTGGAAGAACTCCAAAGCAGAATGTACAACCCAAGCCATCCATACTTGAGAAAAAAACAGATCTGGCAGACTGGTTTTATATTCCATCTTGGAAACGCTCTAATAGTAATAATACTAAGCCTATTATCCCCACTACCCATCTCGTGTTTGCTGATGAGTTTGGTTTGGGTGACAAAATAGTGGAAAAAATGGAAAGGGATGGTCAGAATGTTATTACAGTCAGAGTCGGGACGGAGTTTAAAAAAATAAGCGATCGCCTCTATAATGTCAATCCTGAAGAAGAGAATGACTATCACGCCTTATGTCAAGAACTGTGTGAACGGAACGAGAACCCAAAAACTATCCTTCATTTATGGAGTGTCGCGGCTAAGAGTAAGGATAAATTAGAAATTGAGTGGGTGGAAAAGTCACAAAATCTAGGCTTTTACAGCTTGTTGTTCCTTGCCAAGGCACTGGGAAGACAGCAGATTAGTGGCGAATTGCTGCTGGGGGTAGTGACCAACAATATGCAGAAAATTGGCGACGAAGCTTTGTTAAACCCAGAGCAAGCAACTGTAACAGGACCAATTCTAACTATCGGCCAAGAATATCCTAATATAATTTGTAAGGGTATTGATGTGGTGCTTCCAGATTCTGGAACTCCAGAGGAAGAAATACTGATAGAGCAAATCGGATTGGAATTGGCGATCGAGCAATCGGAGAAAATGGTTGCCTACCGAATGGGCGATCGCTGGGTGCAAACTTTTGAGCCAGTCAGATTGGAGGAAGGAGACAAAACCAACCTACGATTAAAACCAGAGGGAGTTTATCTAATTACAGGTGGACTAGGAGGTATTGGTCTTACTCTAGCAGAACATTTGGCAAAAACCGTACAAGCAAAACTGATCCTTATAGGGCGATCAAAATTTCCTCCAAGAGAAGAGTGGGAACAATGGCTGGCTAATCACGATGAAATGGATGCCACAAGTAGAAAGATGCGTAAATTGGGAGATATCGAAGCTCTTAGTCCCGAAGTTTTAATTGTTAGTGCAGATGTTACCAACCTAAAACAAATGCAAGCTGCTATAACTCAATCAAGGGAGCAATTTGCCTCAATTAATGGTGTAATCCATGCCGCTGGAGTTCCTGGTGGAGGCACGATTTTTCAAAAAACACGGGAAAGAGCAGCGACCATTCTAGAACCTAAAGTCAAGGGGACACTAGTTTTGAATACTATTTTCCAAGATGTTCAACTTGATTTTTTTGTTCTGTGTTCGTCACTCAATTCGATGATGGGTGTATTTGGGCAGATAGACTACTGTGGAGCCAATGCCTTTGAGGATGCTTTTGCTCAGTATAAAAGTACAAAAGATGGCGCGCTTACTATAGCAATCAATTGGGATACTTGGCAAGAAGTTGGAATGGCAGAAGAAGCAGCCCAGCAAAGATCGGGGACTATATCATACGACCATAATCTCGGTTTATTACCCACAGAAGGCGTAGATGTTTTTAGTCGCATTATCGGGAATGAACTACCTCAAGTTCTTGTCTCAACCGGACATTTACAGTCTCGCCTCAAACTCGACAATAGCGATCAATTTTTGAGTTCCTTAAAAAAAAGAGTACAGGATCATTTACCCCAACCAGAACATCCACGACCGCAACTAATTAACGCTTATGTAGCTCCCCGCAATCAACTAGAAAAGCAGATTGCCGAAAGTTGGAAAAAATTTCTCGGAATTGAGTTTGTAGGTATTCACGATGATTTTTTTGATTTGGGAGGAGATTCGGTCATAGCAGTTCAGATAATTTATAAATTACGCGAAACCTTGCAAATTGAGCTGCCTCTAGAGAGCATATTAAATTCTGGTACTATTGCCAAGCTTTTTGAATTAATTCAGGCCACAACTTCATCTCAAAATATTCTGGGTCAGAAAACAGCACAAGGGCGTTCCTCTTTGATAATTGAATTTCAAGCTGGGAACAATAACAAACAGCCTCTTTTCTTATTACACGCTGTTGGTGGAACAGTCTATATGTACAGGGATTTAGTTCGTTATTTAGGCTCAGATATACCAGTTTACGCTATCCAAGCACTGGGTTTAGATGGAAAAACAGAATTGCCGACCTCTATTGAGGAAATGGCAACTGAATATATTAAAGCGATACGCACTATTCAACCTAATGGTGCATATTTTCTCGGAGGTGCTTCTTTAGGAGGTACTTTAGCTTTTGAGATGGCACAGCAACTCCATGCAGAAGGTGAAAAGGTAGCATTGCTAGCCATGATCGATACCCCTGGTCCCGGTAACATGGGCGTGAAATTAGTAGATGAACAAGAGATCGCTGCTTATATTCTTGATACCCTATTCGAGTTAGACAAAAGTTTATTTTCTTTCAACTCTTTCCCACAAGTTGGCAATATTGAAGAACAAGTAATGTATGCTTTAGAGCAAGCAAAGATTGCCAACTTGCTGCCCAATAATTTGGATATCCCTCAAACTCGTCAAATCATCCGACTCTTCAAGGCAAATATGGAGGCAATGTGGGACTACAAACCACGTATATATCCTGGAAAAATTATCTTTTTCCGTGGCCAAGACAGGCGTGAAAAATACGACCCAGCACATCCAGAATACCCCTGGATTGAGCTAGCTGCTTCAGGTATAGAGATCCACACAGTTAGTGGCACTCATATTACCATGAATTATGACCCCCACGTTCAGGTTATAGCAGAAAAACTCAAAGTTTGCCTTGAACAGAATAATTAACTAGCTAGGGTTTTCTGAAAAAGGCTACAGGGGGAATCTAGACGCCACACAGCTTACTACACTGTCGGTCTAGCAGGAGACTCCAAGCAGTAACCCTCCACCAAATGCTTCGATTTTGAGTCCAAGAACAGCAAAAACTTGCACAAGGCTTGCTTATATTAGGCCAAAACCCTTTTCGAGTCTGAGTTATATTATGTTCGGTTAAATAGTTATTATAATTAAAGTTCGTAGTAGGGCTTCAGCCCCAACTGTAGATACGGCTGAAGCCCTACTACAAACCATATACTTTATTATAAGTGGTTATCCGAACATGATATTACAGCTTTATTCAGCAAGCCCTAGCTATCAACCTTTGCTAGCATCAACTAGACAGGACAGGACACTATCTACAAGAGTTTCCATTGTCTCCTGGCTGATTGCAGGCACAGAAAAGGGAAAATGTAAAAACATTTTGCCTTCAAAGGTTGCAACATAAGCTATAAAAAAATCCTCCAATATAGCCAGTGAAGCAACGAAACTGATGTCTGAAAGTTCAAATTGACCATAAACTTTGGGAATGTTTACTCGACCAACATTGGAGAGTCCCACTGTTACAGGTACTTGGCTAGGGCGTGAGATCATAACCTCGGTAATCTTCCTCAAAAACAGCATTTCGATGAAGATATCGTCCCGCTTTAAACCAACTTTTAGCTGTTGGGTCACATCCCGTGCTAATTCCCAAAAGGATGTATTTGTACTTAGAGTGTGAAATGAAGTTACACCAGAAACCACTGACCCCATGTTTTCATGGCAGACTACTGGTTTCAAGTATTTGCGTAAATCAATATAACTCCGACAAGACATACCCGTTTTCTGCTCTGGCCTAATTTTTTTCCTTACAGCAAACATCATTGCTGCGCATAAAGCACCTTGTACTGTTGTCTTTTCTTGACGGCAACGATTGACCAGCTGTTGAGTAAATTCAGCATCTAAGTGTCTATAAACATTGCCACAACGCCGTAACTCAACAGGTACAGACTTTTCAATGCCCAAGCTTTCTGGTCGATACCAAAGCAGTTTGAACTGAGATCGCAGCAAAGACAACAGGATATTGATATTAGCTCTGAAGCCTTTTGTTGATGGGGGAAATAACTCATCTATAGATGGAAGCGCCAGTAACCTGGACATTGGAACGAGCGGTTCGCCAGAGGCAACTTTCGAGCAGTAGCTCAAGAGTTCTGAATATAACTGGATACTTGATAAAGCGTCCGCGATGGTATGGTGTATTGTGATAATCAGATAGCTAGCACTGTTTTTACTAAGCTCTTGTTCTTGGACAAGTACAGCTCGCAACAGCACTTCACTACTCTCAATTTGGGTGTTTAGTTCTTCGATAACTGTTTCTTGCCATTGTCCCTCATGCTGCTTATCCACAATTCGCAAAGGAATTTTTTTTGCACCAGTTTCAAAACGAAGATCATCCAAATCACCGACGATTCGAGAATTGAGTCGAGCATGATGGTCTTGAATAAGATCAAGTGCTTGTCTGACAACTTCTTTACTCAGAGGACCCAATATGCGTCCGATCACCAATACATTGGATGAACTAGTAAGGCGATTCAATATTTCGGGTACTTGCTCTGCGCCACAGAGTTTTCTGTTATCAATCATTGACAATTTTTCTTCCATTTGCCACATCACCTACTCTTACCTGAGACCCATCCAAAATCAAACTTTTGTTTCTGCCAAAAGAACAGAATATATTGTTACTAATGACCCGATCCAATCTTCTACAGATGATATAGAATTTGAGTCACAAACCAGATGAAAAATAGAATAATTCCACAATTTCTTAAGCGATCGCCTAAATTAACAGGCGCTGTGTATGGTGTCTTTGCGTCAGTCCTGGTAATGAGAATTAAAACCTACTGATATTGAACCATCTAAAGTGAAGCTATCGTCTTTACCTTTTTTCTTAAATTTAGGTACTCCCGACACTTTACTAAAACAACGCTTCCAAGAGTAAAGATAAATGCCTTAAAGCATATTGAGGCGCTGTTTTAGATACTTCATAGTAGCAATAGTTAAACCTAATAACTATTGCTACTAAAAGTTTATGCAGGTCAATTGCAGTAGGAAAAAATAGTTTACTATCAGGATTATTGGAATTGTGAGTAAGGATATTTCTAGTTAACCATAATCCCCAATTCCAAGCATGGCGAGCCACAAAGCGCGTGTTTAGCCAGCAGCGTTTTTTGCTGGTTTGTGGGATGCAGTTCAGTTTTGAATCCTAGTAGCATAAAACAGATAATCCCAGATTTTTATAGATAATACCAGATTTTAGCCAACAGTTACAAACCCCCCATCTATCTATCCTCAATTTTTTTTATGGGTTTGGATAGTTAAACATTCCATCTACGGCAACATTCGTGATTTCCTCGTACTTTAAGATTATACCATCTTCTAGGGTAAATACCCAGACGCAATTGTATGACTGCATATGCTCATTTATCCCCTCTTCCACCCTGAAATAAATTTTTTCCCAGCCAGTAACCACAACCTTGTTGCCTAAGGCCACAAAATCGCTCGTGCCCACTTCCATCTTGTCTTCATCACATATCTGAGATATCAGTTGCAAACACTTGTTTACTGCTTCTTTCCCTTGGCAGTTACCATAGAATGGTGAATCTGGAGAACAAGACACAAACCATTCTATATTATCTGATACTTCATCCATATCAAATATGGATGTTTCCATTAGTGTGTCGAAGAATTTCTTCACTACCTGTATATTCTCTTCTGGTGTTGCCATTTTTCAGTTCAAATTGCTTAATTTTCATTCTAGCAGGACTTACGCAAATTCTTAGAAAACAGACTATCCGTAGGGGCGAATGCCATTCGCCTAGATATGGCGGTTTTGCGTAAGTCCTGTCTAGTTTATTTTAAACCATAGTTTCTCAAAAATCAACCAAAAAATTTTTAGGCGTTGCTGATGCGTGGGTATGATTTGTATTTTTTGGTAATTGCTAAACTATTGAATATAGCGTTTATCTAATTTATGAGGTACAGTCTTATTTCAGGTTGATTCTCTTACAATCCTCTTAAATATTGCCTTTTGCTTTAAAAGGATAAGCAATGTCACTCATGACTATGAGAATTGCTATAACAACTATCAAAATCACACTTATTTAACTTGTTAAAAGTTGAGTTTTGGTTAGAAAATTTAGGGGGATCGGATGAAAATTTAACTAGCGATCTATCTATTTATCATACGCTATAATATAGTGTCTTTGCGTAAGTCCTGTATTTGAGATTGTTTGATTTTTATTTTCATACCTTGATTCAGGAAGGCCAGTATTCAGGGCAACTAAGTCTACAGCTATTTTCGATAGTTGGTATTAGTTGTCGCCCCCAACTTTGCCTCACAAAAAGCGACGGGTAAGCTAACTTCTTAAAGGGCTTGGAGGAAATGCCGCCCCGCTGCGAAAGTCATTAGTTATTATTCAAAGCCTATAAAGGAATGTCTGACTATTGACATCCTCCCGACGCTGCACTTGCGTGACAGCGCGGGATTCCCTAACATCACTGATAGGGGCTTTCTGCTTCTCGCACACCTGCCTCCGAGGCCCTTCCCTCTTTTCGGTCTTACGGTCGCTCCACAGTACGTCGCCAATCCGACCGCTCCCCTAGAGACTGCTAGCCCAGCAGCCTTATCCTATTGAGGATAGCACACTATTGTAAGAACCGCTCTTATTGATTGGTTTTCCCATACGACGCTCCCCTGACCGAGAGGGCGGGTCAAGGGCAAACGTTGAGATAAATATATTAGTAGCCGGAGGACATGCCTCTTCCAGAGGAGCTGCTTCTTGCAGAGGGGCTATCCTACGGAATACTCCGCAAACGCTTTTCAGGTCGCGTTTGCGTTAGCATTCCGTAGGATAGCGAAACGGAGACATTAAACAGACGTAGAGGCAAGCATAAGACTACTGCCAAAGTAGCAGCAGCCTATGAAGGGTAAACCTGCCGAAGAGTTACGGCTCAGTAGGAATCCCCGTGCCTTTAGGCCGGGGAGGATATCAAAGGTTGTCCCCTGATTATTCAGTAATCAAGAATCTACAAGGAATCATCAGTCCATGGTGGAGGAGATATCCCAGGAGAAAGGTTCTGTTTCATGGAACTGTTCTGACACATTGCCTGCCAATCTCGGATCGGTAACACTGTCAAACACCATCACACCTGCCCCTTTATCCTTCAGTATGTCTATATCAGCCCAGAAAACATTCGGACTCTTGGTATATTCAAAAAAGTAGGTAGCTGGCTCATTAGTAATCTTTTGGGTCGAAGTACGTTGGTTCGCAAGAGTCCGCCATTGGGTGGTGGTGAAGGCGAAACCATCAAGACCGAGTGGATCGGAGACATTGCGGATGATGCCCAACGCTGCAGCTAACTCACTCCGCCGATCTTGCTCCAGTCTAGATTTAACAACATTATCCTCCATGGTTGTCAAGTAATAGCTAGCCCGGACGAACCGAGATGTGGCACTGTTGCTCCCTGGCAGAAATGACGACCCATTTTTGGTCTGCTGACCCCAATAGTTATTGAGGGTAAGCCAAGATTGATTGAGGGCAAGCTGTTCGTCAAAGGTTGGGTCATTAGTCAGCACATCGTATTCGTGATCGTGATGGATTGTTAGTTCACCCTTAATGTATTCAAATATAGCTGAATCCCCACTTTTATCCGAGAGCGACAGGTGAAGTGAAAAATCCACGTCTTTCAGGGTTGCTTGAAGCAGTTTCGATTCCAGCGGGTCCATAAGCCCTTGATCTATGAGCTCACCAAAGCTGGCTGTGACGATCTTTAAGTTGTTCTGGTCATGCAGGTCTTGCAGACCGGTGACTGCCTCTTGAACGGTTGCATAATTATCAAGGACAAATTGACCCCAACCTCCAACGGACAAGGTTGAATCCCCTGGTTTAGCATCACCGTATTGCGTCTCTTCCAAAAAGAGGAGATTGGCAACGAGACCCTGATCGTTAATACCATCAACGGTGGCGAGGCCATAGCTCGAGGTAATGATACTGCTATATTTTGAAGTCCATGTGATTGAGTTGTCACCAGCTCCACCATCACGGTCCATGCCTTTCGGAAAGAACCAGAGTTCAGCATCGGGGTCCTGAAACCAGTCCATACTGCGCGCAGTAATTGGTCCATTTGAACTTTCGTAGACTAACCTGCTACAAGCCTGAGCCTGTGGGACTACTGCCATGGACAGGATAGTAATAAGTACAACCAATATAGTTGCTAGCTTTTTGATGGTCAAATTATGCTTCTTCATCATTTCATCATTAAGTTCAATACATGCTTTTTGACATCTTCTCGACGCTACACTTGCGTGACAGCTCGGGATTCTAACCATCGCTGATTAGGGCTTTCTGCTGCCTCTTTACAGAGGAGCTGCGCTAACAATGCACCTGCCTCCAAGGCCCTCGCCTCTTTCCGGTCTTAAGGTCGCTCCACAGACAAGCCAGCGCGGTCTTGGGGGTCTCCCCCATAAGCGACTGGCGCTGACACTGCTAGCCCAGCAGCCTTTAGGTACTAAAGCAAACTATTGGAAAAACTGCAAGATTGAGGGGAGGATATCAAAGGTTGTCCCCTGATTATTCAGTAATCAAAAATCTACAAAGAATCATCAGTCCATGATAGAGGATATATCCCAGGAGAAGGGTTCTTCCGCATATAAATCTTGTGATACCTCGCCTGCTAATTCCCCAGAAATAATATCATCATTTTTGAGTACCTTCACAGGTGCACCCTCTTCAAGGTTCTGATTGTTAATCTTAAGCCAGACAAGACTCGGATTCTTGGTGTATTCAAAAAAGTAAGCGAGACTGTCTGTCTTTTGATCCGCAAGAGTCCGCCATTGGGTAGTGCTCAAGGCGAAACTAGCCAAACCAAGAGGATCGGAAACGTTGCGGATGATGCCCAATGCTGCAGCCAACTCATTCCGCCGATTCCTCTTCACTCCAGTTATCACCTGATTCAACAGATTGTTCATTTCTTTCAAGTAATAGCTACCCCGGACGAACCGATCAGAGGCACTGTTAGTCCCTGGCAGAAAAAACTTACTTGTAACCGCCTTCTCTTCTCCCAACAGATTATTTGTTGTGTAGAGGTATTCCCAATAGCTATTGATAGCAAGCTGTTGGTCGAAGGTCGGGTCGTTGGTCAGTACATTGTATTCAGTACCATGATGAATTACTTGGTTACCTCCAATGTATTCAATGATCGCTGAGTCCCCACTTGGATCTGAGAGGGACATGTGAAGTGCAAAGTTCGACTCTCTAAACTCTTGATTTTTTAGAAGTATGCCGGGCATGGAGCCAGGTCTTAGCTTTTCGAGACCTTCAATGGTTGCTGTGACGACCTGGAAGGGTTTTTCTTCCAGTTTTGTGACTGCCTCTTCAACAGTTGCATAATTATCAAGGACATATTGACCCCAGCCTCCAACTGATAAGGTTTTCTCACCTGATTCAATATCACCATAATCCGTATCTACCAAAAAGAGGAGATTGACAACAAGACCTTGATCGTTAATACCATCAACAGTGGCTATGTCATAGCTTGAGGTAATGATACTTCCATATTTTGAAGTCCATGTGATGGAGTTTTCACCAGCCCCACCATCGCGCTCCATGCCTTTCGGAAATACCCAGAGTTTAGCATCGGGTTGGTTAAGCCAGTCCATACTGCGCGCAGTAATTGCTCCGTTTGAACTACCTTGGTAGACTAACCGACTACAAGCCTGAGCTGCTGGCATCACTGCCATGGACAGGATGGTAATGAGTACAACAAATATAGTTGCTAGCTTCTTCATAAAATTCGGCTTCTTCATTAAGTTTAATCCTGCTTAATGTCTTGGATTATTTACCCATGACAGTAAAACCATAACATACTCATTCTCACTTAAATCAATATTTTATTGTTATCTAATTAAGAAAATTAATAAATTTTTCTAATTACCAAACTCCTTACGCTCCAGGATATTTACACAAGCTAATAAAATCCTGAAAGTTAATCCCCCAGCAATTAATATGCCTACCCATTCTAAATATGGTATGTATGGCAACTGTCTCACAACTTCATCAACAACTTCAACATTAATAGGTTGAATAATCTCAAAATATTGCTGATAGAGGAAGGCATATAATGTTCCAAACCCACCCATCAGCAATACAGATGACAAAGTACGCAAAATCAATGCCAACGTCATAGCAGATCTGTTAACTGTTAACTCAAAAGGTACAGTTTGTTGTCGGACTTGAGGCAGAATCAGATCGTTATACTGACTAACAGTATCCGATAACTTCTGAAGCGATGCCCTGATATTCTCAGGACGCAGACTATTAATCAAAGCACGGCGATCGGCTTCCTTATTGTACTTTTTGATAATCTTGAATGTATTTAGTTCTGGCACGAGATATTGGAGTGAGCCATCTAATGCGAAGAAAGACCTAGTAACTTTCAAAAATGTCCAGTTAGTTGGTATTTTGTACCCAAAGATTACATTATTCACTTCTTGAGTAGCCCCACCTAAGGACTTTTCCCGATATGATAATCCCTTGAGTTCAGATTTAGCTGACCAAGAATCAAATCCACGAGCCATCTCCACTCTTACTCTAGAAATGTTGGCTTTTGGAACATCTACACCTAACCGGATAAGATAATCAGAAGCTTTAGTAAAATCCCCCTCTGACAGAGCATTTACATAACTCAAATAAATTTTTCTCAATTCTGTGTCCAGAGTTCCCGTACTTCCCAAATCAATTAATACAAACTTGCTTTTGCGTAACAAAATTATATTACCAGGGTGTAAATCTCCATGATAAAGATTATCTTCAAAAATTTGTCGTAATAGCGATACGTAGAGCTTTTCGCCAACTTCTTTGCGATCTACATCGTTTTCATCATCCCAGCGCTTTACTCTGGCGCGATCGCTCAGTAATGTCTTAATATAGTCGGACATCAAAACACCGTCTATAAATTCCATTACCAAAACTCTGCGTTTGCAATATTTCTGATATACTGCTGGAACATATATTTTATGGAGTTTGAGGTTCTTTTTCATGCGACGACCATTAGCAGCTTCATAGCGGAAATCCAATTCTTCCGTGAAAGTCTTGTCCAGTTCTGCTACAAACTCATCCCAGCGCAGATAAGTAGCAACATTTAAAGATACTAAGAAATTAACAAAAACCTTAATTAGATCTAAATCTCGCTTGAAAGCATCTGCCAAACCAGGACGCTGAACCTTAACAACTACAGAAATTTTCTTTTTCTTTTTATCTTTCTTTTTCAGCAAAACTGCCCTATGAATTTGAGCAATAGAGGCAGCTGCCAGAGGTTGCTCATCAAAACTCTCAAAGATTTTATTTATAGGGGATCCCAATTCTGATTCAATAGTTGACCGTGCTATCTCAAAAGGAAACCCAACAGCTTCATATTGCAAACTTCGTAATTCATCGCATACCTCCTGCGGAAAAAGGTCTGTTCGTAGTGCTAGTATCTGACCTGCTTTTACCCAAAAACCACCAAACTCTTCAAAGATTTCTCGTAATTGGGTCGCTGTTTTTTGCAGATCTGACTTACCAGTAAATTTGCGAAATTGTATTCTTGCAAAATAAACTATGAATCGCCAAACAACATAGGGGGTTGATAAGCGACGGCTCTCCAGATTCTCTACTACCTTTACTTTTTTTCGGTTTTTTTTCTCAATTATAGGTGTAGGGATATACTTCTTATTGATCATCTTTTAACTATACCGATAAACTGTTTATCAATGGTGTAATCTTTTCATTTCAGCAGGATAATTATTAGGTTTACTGATGATTAAAATATCAAAAAAATTACTCCAATTTTACATCAAAAGCACTCAGGATTTAAGACAGCTAAAAAAATATTCACAACAGAATTTGGTGAGTATTAAACTATAGACAAGTTACATCTAAAGTAATAAACTGCAAAACAAACTTTTCTGATTGTGCCTTGTCATCAGGATAATTTTTAACGCTTACTTACTTAATACTCAGACATAATTTTTCGTCAAAGATATTAGAATTAACTAGACCAGATTGAGCAAGTAAAATAACTTTTTCTACAGCCATATAGGCTAATATATAAACTTAGTTTATCTGCATATATAAATAGTAAACTATCTCTTTCTCTTTAATCAATATTTTTTTCAGTCTATATTCTGAGATTATAATACTATATTAATTAGTATATTTTACATTTTCTTTACAGCGGTTTTCATTTCGGTAGACCAAAGTAGGGACTTTCCATGGAAGGTCCCTACTGGGTTTTGGTTGTGACGATGTGGTTCATCAAATTGAAAAGCGCTGTATAAAAAATTAGATAGATTAGATTTAGACTATTTTTCAAGTAGAAAAGTATATCAGGTAAAATTTAATCTCTAGTTATTTTTCCTATTACCTATTATTGATAAGTATTTAAGCTAAACACATTATTATATCAAATATAAGCACCTACACAGAATTATTTACCGAATAATTAAGCTTTAAAGCCTCTCCTTTAAAGGAAAAACAAGAAAAAATTTTCCTTTGAGTCAATCCTCTTTTTTTAAAGGAGAGTTCATTAATGGATAATGGATAATTGATAATGGATAATTGATAATTACCTCTGGTTAAAACCGTACGGGAATTGAATATAAGGAATATTGTCTTTGTTTTCCCCTATCCAAGGGGAGGCTTTAAACCAGAATTATTTAATTATTAATTGTTGAAACCAGTGATATTTACACAGTAATAATTTCAGCTTCGCTCAATGTGTAATTTATTTTGTTTACCTGCTTAGTTAAATAGCGATCGCTGCAACTGAATAAAAATCTATTATACCCTAGAATTCCCATCCTAAAAACTGCTTAAAATTTTGAATGCTTGTGGACTTTACAATGACTATTTAGACAGATATGATATGAGACTTATTTGGGACAATCGGGATATAAAAGGATAATTGAAAGGTTTGATTTTCCCTAGACATGAAAGTTTAATCTGTCTTCATAATTTAGAAAATATTTTGTCTTGATGATCGCTACAGGAAACGGTAGCACTATCGCCTAAGCTCCCATAATAAATCCCAAGCTATAATCTCCTCAATGTATTATCAAAAACTAATTAACTTCACCCAAACAATAAGATTTTATTCCCTGAGAAACAAAAAAATTAATTGCCATTTCTACCTGATTTTGTGACACTAAAACTACAAAACCAATCCCCATATTAAAAGTATTAAACATCGCCTCCTCATCCACATTACCAACTTCCGAAATCCACCTAAAAATAGGAGGAATTTCCCAATTATTTCTATCTATATCAATAAACATTCCCTCTGGTAAACAACGAGGTAAATTTTCTGGTAAACCACCCCCAGTAATATGAGCCATACTATGAATATCTAAGCCAGATTGTTGTGCTGCTAAAATTGGTTTAACATAAATTTTTGTTGGAGTTAATAACGCCTCTCCCAAACTTTTTTGCTCCAAAAAATCTGGGCTATCTTGTAGAGAAATATTGCATTCGTCAATAATCTTTCTAATCAAACTAAAACCATTACTATGAATTCCACTACTTTCTAATCCAATTGCCACATCACCTACTTTTACCTGAGACCCATCCAAAATCAAACTTTTTTCCACTATTCCTACAGAAAAACCAGCCAGATCGTACTCACCAGGTGGATAAAAACCAGGCATTTCTGCAGTTTCTCCCCCAATTAAAGCACACCCCGCCAAACGACATCCTTCTGCAATACCAGAAACCACTTCAGTTAACTGTTGTTGATTTAATTTTCCTGTTGCCAAATAATCCAAAAAAAATAGAGGTTCCGCCCCCGATGTCAATACATCATTGACACACATAGCAACCAAATCAATACCAACAGTATGATGAAAATTCAGAGTATTTGCTAGTTTTAATTTTGTACCCACACCATCAGTACCAGAAACCAAAACAGGTTCTTTGTAACCACTTGGTAAAGCAAACAATCCACTAAACCCACCTAACCCTCCTAAAACTTCTGGTCGGTGGGTACTAATCACCATATTGCGAATATTATTAACAAATTCACGACCAGCTTCAACATCAACACCAGCTTCTTTATAATCCATCATGTCTTAGACCAAAACTTTGATTGTGTTCTAGAAAACAAAATACAGCAGTCACCACGGTGGTTAGGACATTCTCAAACCCTAAAATTTAGTCACAGCAATAATTTAAATTCTGAGTTGTGAGTTGTCAGTTGTGAGTTCTGCTATACAAAGAACTATTTCCTCGGCATTGCTGAATCAAAGGATGAATCTTTGCAGAAAAGGTAATCCTTCTTGTACTTCCTCTTTCTCCAAACCTACAATTCATCCCGTGAATATGCAACCCCATTTCCTGAAGATTATTTTCTGGCAAAAGCAATCTGCACATCCGTTCTTAGAAACCTACGATAATCTATAGAAATCTATGATTATCTGTTCCATTCTTGCTTCATTCTGGCAACGTCGGCGTCATCCAGTCCACAAGCTGTCACGGGCGAACTACCCGCCATAGCTAAATTTAATGCTGCATTTAAGTCTCGGTCGCAGCTCAAATTATAGATAATACCAGATTTTAGCCAACAGTTACAAGCCCCCCTTTTTTTAACCATGTCTAGTTTCTATAAGTCTACCATCAGCGTTGTTTGTAGAAAATCAACCAAAAAATTTTTAAGATTTGGTTCCCAATTTTCAAAGTTTGTGATAACCTATTGCAGTTCCTTAATAATACTTAAACATCGAAGAGTCTGAGTTATCCGGAATAGTCATTGCTGGACTATATCTAAGGTAAATCCAACTCAACGAGTGCTACTAAAAAAATAAGTTTATGAAGCTCCAAATTTGGACTGGTCTTACTACTTTCCTGATATTTTCTAGTGTCGGTGTAGCCTATGGTTATGCCAATACTCTCCAGGAAGGCAAAATTTATCAGGCGAACGAACCAATAGACAGAAGTTTAGAAACAAATGATAATTCAAATAAAGCCATTGCCAATAGGGAAACAGATGTTCTAAAAGTTGGAGAATACCAGTCAAACACACAAGAAGGGCAAAATACCTTTACTAAAATTCTAGCCCATGAACTGGTTGGTCGCCAAGCTGCAACTCTGTATGTTCGTAATATACCAGTTCTTACTTTTCTTGACTCTCAGAAAACTAACAAGAAGGCTGATAATCAAACTTCAGACTCTTCGGTGAAAGTAGCGACTCAATCTTACAATTCACACCAACAAAAAGATTCCGTATGGCGAGCATCAGTAGTTGCCTCCCGACTAAATCAACTTATTCAGGAAAGTCCCAATCTAGACATTACAGCAAAGTGGGATGCAAACAGAGAAGGTTACATGATTTTGGTCAATGAGCAAAAGTTAGTAGAAATAAATGAGCAAACTATTCTGCCAGATACTACCAACGACTTAGCAACAGATACTTTACAAGCAACTAACCGCCTACGGCGACAAGTTAATAATGCTCCTCCTTTAAAAGAAATAGCAGGTAAACCAAAACCTAAAACACAACCGGAACCACAAAAAGTTGCTGTTGGACCAATTACTTTCCAATTTAAAGGTTGGGCATCTTGGTATGGCCCTGGATTTCATGGTCGTTTAAGTGCCAGTGGTGAGCGTTTTAATCAATATGCAATGACTGCTGCTCATAAAACTCTACCTTTTGGGACAAAAGTACGAGTGACTAATCTAAAGAATGGTAGTTCAGTCATTGTACGGATTAATGACCGTGGTCCATTTACTCCAGGTAGAGTTATTGATGTATCATCTGCTGCGGCTCGTATTTTAGGTATGATTCAAAGTGGAGTTGCTCCTGTCAAAGTAGAAGTTATCGAATCTCGTGGATCGTAAATAAGGTTTGAGGTGATAGGCGATCGGCTTTATGTTCAATTGATTAATCAGATGATTCAGAAGGTGGTAATTACCAAAAATTGGGATGGGGAAAAGTCTATCTTTTCCTCTATTTTTTTAGATTTTAATATCAGGTCTGATAAATGTTTACTAGAAAAAACATTTAGGTATTGGGTAGTCATTTTAGTTATCAGTTATCAGTTATCAGTTAGCCTCCTATCGGAGGAACTGCGTTAACAGTAACTCTGCAATAAGGAGGCTTGACATAAGGAATATTCTCTTTTTTTATCCCCTATCCAAGGCGAGGCTTTAGACCACAATTTTTCGGTAAGTAAATCTTCATGTTATCAGAATTGGAAATTAAGTTTCCTACCATCTGATCCGATTATTTTTAACATTTTTTTGACATGGATTGTATTATGGGAGTTCCAAATAAAAAATTATCCCATTCTGATGAAAGTAAGGGAGTAGGAAGTAGAGAATAAATTGAAAAAGTAAGGGAGTAGGAAGTAGCTAGTAACGATAGATTACAAAAATTGGGATAATTTATTTTCTGCTATTCTCTATACTTGATTCAAAAAAATAGTTAAATTCAAATAAGTGGAAAGGATGTAGTTCAATAATTAATAATTAATAATTAACAATTAATAATTAATAATTACCTCTTTTTAAAAAGAAGAGGATTGGTTAAAAGGAAAATTTTTTCTTCTCTTGGTTGATTGGATATGGCGAGGAAACCCGCTCTTGCAAAGCTGCTGAGCTTTTCATGTCGCGAAGCGTTAACGCGCGTTGTGCGTTAGCTAAACACCATCCCATCCTAGGAGAGGCTTTTAACCTTAGTTTTTCGGTAAAGAGAAAAAGGCTTTTAACCTATCAGCTAATTCATAATTCCTAATCATAGTTGAAATATTTAACATCTTAATCTGTTCAACTTTGCCTCAGAGTGAATAGTTGATAATATCGTATCCGGATAATTAGCGATTAAAAAAAATTCTATTCCTTACTATCCTTTACTTTCTTTTTTAGGACTGGTAATGTTCTTACGCAATTAATTTATAACTATTTAATCGGACATCATAATATAGCATTTATGAGGCTAATGAAGTACACCGATATTTATTTACAGCAGATTCCAAGTACATGAAGTACAGATATTAACAATTAAATGAATGCAAGTGCGGGCATATTGCCCGCTTTAGGGTGTACTTCACCACAGTGGAATTCGCTGTATATTCTATTTCCTATTCTCTCAAACAAACGAATTTTGTACCTTAACAGTATAGGAATTGCTATAAATAAAAGATTTCAATTAAAAAAAACGCTGGTTTTGTAGATGTAGTGATTTATGGTAGAGGTAGGGAACAATTAACTGGCAACAGGAAACATAAAGTACCTTAAATTATTAGTTTCAAAGAGATAGTATTCCCTTGAATACTTGACTTTTTTTAGGATATAACTACTTGTACACCACTACCAAAAAAAACATACATCGGTTTGATTGGTCTGCTCGTTTGCACAGCTAATACCAATTCTCAAAAGTCTTCCTATACTTGGAAGCTGGCAAAAATAACTTTCCTTCATAACCAAAGTTAGGAAATATCGAGTATTTGCTCGAAAAAATAATATTTAGAAATAGAAAATTTAAGTATTGAAAAATTCATGGTAATTGGTTTAACGAAGTCAGAAGTCAGAAGTCAGAAGTCAGAAGCGAGTGTGTAATTCTGAGGTCTCCTCAGAATGTAAGACACACTCAAGACAGTGATTTTTGTAACGGGGATTTAAGCCCCGCTCCAAAAATATTTCGCCTTAAAAGGCGGGGTTTTAGACCCATATTATTTTGATAACAGACTTCTGATTTATAACTTATTATATTTGTCAAAAAAAAATGCGTTTATTTACCACTATTGCAGGTTTGCGCTGCTATTTAAATTTACTACAAACTGAGCAGCAAAAATCTCCCTATACTATCGGTTTAGTTCCGACAATGGGAGCTTTACACGAAGGACATTTAAGCTTAATTAAACGTGCAAGAGAAGAGAATAAAATTACGGTTGTCAGTATTTTTGTTAATCCTTTACAGTTTGCTCCTACAGAAGATTTTCAACAATACCCTCGACAATTAGAAGTAGATAAAAAATTTTGTCAGAAAGAAGGAGTAGATGTAATTTTTGCTCCTACTCCTAAAATAATGGGTATGGAAAATGAGTTATCTACTCAAGCTCAAAATCATACAACTACAGTTGTTCCTCCATCTCACATGACATCAATTATGTGTGGAGTTTCTCGACCTGATTTTTTTCAGGGAGTGGCAACAATTGTCACTAAATTATTGAATTTAGTTCAGCCAAATAATGCTTATTTTGGTCAAAAAGATGCTCAACAGTTAGCAATTATTAAGCAATTAGTTAAAGACCTCAGTTTGCCAATTAATATTGTTTCTTGCCCAATAATTCGCGAAGCTTCAGGATTAGCTATTAGTTCTCGCAATCAATATTTAACTCCTGAACAAAAACAACAAGCTTCCATACTTTATACTTCTCTTTGTCATGGTAGACAAATATTTTTAGAGAATCGAGATACACCAAATATTCTCAAAAAAGTCAAAAATGCTGTTAAAGAAAAATTAGCGTCTCAACCAACAGTAAAACTAGAGTATTTGGAAATAGTTGACCCTGACAGTTTACAACCTTTAGAAAATATTCAAAATATAGGCTTATTAGCGATCGCTGCTGATGTTGGACCTTGCCGTTTAATAGATAATATACTCTTGAGAAACCGTAAACCTATAATTGCCATTGATGGGCCTGCTGGTGCTGGTAAATCCACAGTCACCAAATTAGTAGGACAAAATCTAGGACTTTTGTACTTGGACACAGGGGCAATGTATCGAGCCGTAACATGGATGGTATTACAAGCTGGTGTGCCAGTTGAAGACCAGGCCCAAATAGCAGAATTAGTCAGTCAATGCAAAATTAGCTTTAATGGGCCAGAAAATAACCATGTCATCATCAATGGCCAGGATGTCACAGTAGAAATTCGGAGTAGGGAAATTACAAATAATGTTTCAGCTATTGCAGCCCAGCCTACTGTCAGGTATTTTATGGTAAAACAACAACAAAAATTTGGAACTAAAGGAGGGATAGTAGCAGAAGGACGAGATATTAGTACCCATGTATTTCCGAATGCTGAATTGAAGATTTTTTTAACAGCTTCCGTAACAGAGCGATCGCGACGGCGACTACTAGAGTTACAGCAGAAAGGTCAAACCAACATCAGCTTAGAAGAAGTAGAAAAAGATATTATTCGTCGTGACAAAAAAGATAGTAACCGGGAAATTTCTCCCTTGCGAAAAGCTTCAGATGCTATTGAAATTAGCACAGATGGTTTAAGCATAGCTGAAGTTACTCAAAAAATTGTCGATATATACAAACAAAACATTTGAGTAACTCCAGAAAATACTGATTCATTAATGGATAATGGATAAAACCTTTCTTGATTGAATATAAGGAAATATCCTAGCACTTTTTTTCCCCTATGGGGGAAGGCTTTAAAGGGTGAATTATTTAATTAATAATTATTAATTATTCGGGAAATAAGATTAGTTAAATTCAAGTCAGGAGAAAAAAATTATGACAAATAAATAAAAATATTATATATATTTTTAATAATATTAAAGGGGCTATTACTTAAATAGTAATAATGAAAGTAAGTAGAACGCGATTGATTTTTTAAGTTATGTATCAAACGTAAATTGGCTAGTCAGTTATATAAATACCTTAAGGCGTTTTATCGCTGCACTCGAAGTCATGAATAGGAAGTCATAAATCAGAAATTTTTTCTATTATAATTTTCGGTTAAAACTTTCTACTTATAGATGGATAAATAGAGTTTAAGACTCCGGCTATAGATTTCATTTTAGCGGTGGAAAATTAGTTACTAGTAACAATCTCCCACTAACTTTAAATTCTGACTTTCCGGCAGAATGCGGAGCTAAAACACTTATGATTTATGACTTCTTGAAGCCTAAATATCCAACCTCTTTTTTGAGCTTAATCTACTTATAATCCTCCCAAAAATGAAAAAAAATTAACTTTTCAAAATTTATGAATAATTCAGTAAATTTCAAATATCTGTAGAAAATAGAAAAAAATGACAAACTTAAATGTATTATCTAGGCAAGGAAAATCATTAGCAACAATCATCGCAGCTAGTGGCAGTTTTTTAATAGGGATTCTACTCCCCCTAGATATATGGGCGAACCCACAAGCAACAACAACAGCAAGCACAGCAGTAACTACAAATACAATTAATCAACCAGCAAATAACAAAGAAAACCAATTAGAAGTAATTAAAATTAGTTCCGTCCTTGCCAAAAACATTAATACAACTCGACAGAAACTCAGGGAATTAGAATTAAAAACCTTTAATTTTAGTGTGCCAAAAAGGTTTCAAGGAAAAACAGTTAAAAATATTACTCTGAAAAACAAACAAAAAGTTATTGCCTTAACTTTTGATGACGGTCCATGGAACAAAACGACAGAACAAATATTAGATATTCTGAAAAAACATAACATTCAAGCAACTTTTTTCGTAGTCGGCCAACATTTAAACGTACGTCAAGAAATAGGCAAAAAAATTGTAGAAGCAGGTCACGTTATTGCTAATCACACATGGAACCACCCTTCTAAAAAGAGTAAAATGAATCCAGACCGCATCAAAAGTGAAATTGGACGTACAGCAGATCTTATATACAAAATCACAGGTAGGACTACTAACCTATTTCGGCCTCCTGGTGGTGTCCTAGTTAATGGTTTAGCTGACTATGCGAAAGAACGGAAACACACTGTAGTCTTGTGGTCTGCTGATTCTGTTGACTGGTATTATAGATCTGCTCCAGAAATTACCAAAAAAGTTTTGAATAGAGCAAGTAATGGTGGAATTGTCTTGCTACATGATGGTGGTGGTCCAAGAGGTCATGTTGTTAAAGCTCTACCCAATATTATTGCTGGTTTGAAAAAGCAAGGTTATGAATTTGTAACAATACCAGAACTTCTAACAATTAAAGATAGAGAATTACATCAGGAAGAGTTAGCAAAACAACAAAATAAAAAGCAATAATTAAAGGAGTTTGTAGCTTGTATGTCTTAGGTTTAAGAGTATGGTGATTCAACCTCAAGCAATTGTGGAAACAAGTTTCAACTGAATCAGTTGTGTAAGGATTTAGAGATTAAAAATCTACCTTACGAAGAGCTAATTTGTAAACTTAGCTGTTTGTGCAGCATCCCGCAGGAAAAGTCTAATACCAAATTCAAAAAAAGTCGTTACAGCATTAATCTCTAAATTCTTACCACCATATCAAATGACTGTAGCAATATTTTCAGGACTTACGCATTGGTACTATATATAGATATAGAGTGGAAAAACTATAGCGATACAGTTTTTAACACCACATACATGGTCTCTGCGTAAGTCCTAATTTTATGAAATTGATATAGCAATCCGCGCATAGGTTGCGGGTAATCAAAAAGTAGATAAAAAAAACTGAAACTCCAACCAGTTAAGTTTTCCTAGTTAAGCGTTTCCTAAAAGCGGTAAAATTTTTATACACAAATAAAATAGGATTGCTATATTGTATTACCTATGTAGTAATTCAGCCTATTAATCAGCCTATTAATATTTACTATTAGACATCCTCCCAACGTTGAGCTTACGCGACAACGCGGGATTCCCTTTTCATGTCGCGCAGCGAAACATCGCTGATAGGGGCTTTCTGCTGCCTCTTGCAGAGGAGCTGGGCTTTTCATGTCCCGCAGCAAAATAATGCACCTGCCTCCAAGGTCTAGCCTCTTTCCGGTCTTACGGTCGCTCCTAAACACTTGCCAGGGCGGTCTTGGGGTCTCCCCCATGAACGACTGGCGCTGAAACTACTATCTCAGCAGCCTTAAGCTATTTACTATAGTAAACTCAGCAGGAAAACCGCAACATTGATTGGTTTTCCCATACGACGCTCCCGTGACCGGAGAGTGCGGGTCTTCAACCAACGTTTAGATAAATCAGCTATAATAACTACTGACTCTTAATAATTAGGACTTACGCACAGACAATTTATGTAGTGTTAAAAACTATAGCGCCACAGTTTTTACACTCTATATATAGTATATAATACCCCTGCATAAGTCCTGATAATAATAAAATTATCCAAACTTGATAAAAAGGTGTGTCAGTCCACTACTAGACTGACACAGCTAATTTTGTGCATTAGAAAATGGGGGGATGGGGTGATGGGGTGATTACGAAAAAAGCTAATGCACTATTTTAGGTGTGTCGGTCCACTACTAGCGCGTCTAGCTTTATTTTTTGGGTAAGTCGAAATGAAGACCTCTCCCCCGACTCCTCTCCTCGCAGGAGAGGAGAGAATATTTCCCCCCCTTCCATCCTCCTCCCTTTCAAAGCTATGCTTTATCAACATCTTTCTGAACATAAAATTTGACAAAATATACAAGTTATGTATTAGCCTTCGAGATGCTTTTTCTGGAGAAAAGTGTATTGAATTAGAAATTTTTTTGAGAACTACAGACAAGATTCTCACTTCCCACACCCCCCACACAGACCACAAGGTTTTCAGGAGTTCCTTATCAGGGATAGCTTTCAAAGGGGGGCAGGGGGGATAGTTGTGGGGTTGGGGAATTAGGTTTTTTTCAACCTACAATTTTAGTCTAGACACCCGACTACACCTGGATTTAATATTTGTTTGACAAACAGTCTCTAAATTCTGAATTCTAAATTCTAAATTCAGAATTATACACTATTGTTATATTGTTGATACACCTGTCTATAGGACTTTTGACTCAAACAAGATGGCTTCTATAGCTCGCAAAAATTTATTAGAAGATATTCCTCGGTTTATAGTAGCCCAAGCAGGAATATTATTTGCAGTTAGCTTAGTAACAATTCAAACAGGCATATTAAATGGGTTTGCTCGTTCCACAACCTTATTAATAGACAAATCCAATGCAGATATTTGGATCGCCTCTGATGAAATGGTTAACTTCGAGCTGACAGATCCCCTACTGTATGGCCAATTAAGCCAGGCCAAAACTATAGAGGGTGTCCAGCAAGCAGAAGCTTTAATTTTAGGATCGGTCAGATGGCGGCCTCAGAATGGAGAAATGAGTCCATTAATGGTAATTGGATTTAACCCCAATGGACAACTATTCAATCCGGGAAATATCATTGAGGGTAACCTCAAAGACCTAAAAGAACCTTTTGCAGTGATGGCCGACCAAAGCAGGTTATCCAGTATGCTCTCTGAAGGAATAGGAACAACAGCGATCGCCGGTTCCCTACCAGCAAAATTAGTGGCAGTGACCAAAGGTACTCAGTCAATTGTATCAAGTACCTTATTATTTACATCCCTCGAAAATGCCAACAGCTACATTAGTGCAGGTATTAACGCTGAAGTGAACTGTAAAGTAGTAGGAGCAGGAAATCTCCAATGTACAAAAGTAGTGGAGAAAAAAGACCCCACTCAAAAGTTAGAGGAAATACCCACACCCAAACAGTTAGAAATAGCAGACCCGATCGCTTATATATTAATTAAAGCTAAACCAGGTGAAGATTTACAAGTCTTGAAACAAAGAATAGAAGCAGCAATGCCAGCTACTAATGCTTATACGAAAAAGGAATTATCTGAGAAAACCAGATTTTTTTGGTTAGCACGAACAAATATTGGTTTAGTTTTGGGAATGGGGGCAGTGGTAGGTGTAATTGTGGGGATAGTTGTGGTAGCTCAG
Source organism: Dapis brunnea BLCC-M229 (assembly GCF_050015995.1). Classification (NCBI taxonomy): domain Bacteria; kingdom Bacillati; phylum Cyanobacteriota; class Cyanophyceae; order Oscillatoriales; family Microcoleaceae; genus Dapis; species Dapis brunnea. The sequence goes on from NZ_JBNHEP010000091.1 coordinate 85,287, forward strand.
ATTTTGTATTCTTCTGTATCTGACCATATTAAGGAGTTTGGCACCCTCAAAGCAATGGGCGCATCGGATAAAGAATTATATGCAGTAATTGTGGAGCAAGCAATTTGGATGGCAGTTTTAGGTTATATTCCTGGGATGTTGGTTTGTTTAGGATTGAGTGGTTGGGTGGCCAGTAAGGGAATTATTATTTTGATTACACCTTGGTCTGCGTTAGGGGTATTGGGTATAACTGTTGTGATGTGTGTGGGTTCAGCTTTCTTTGCAATTCAAAAAGTAACTCGCATCGATCCAGCGATCGTATTTAAAGCTTAGGGGAATTTTGACTTGTCCCCAAAGAATATTTCTTATGTGAACCTCACCTCGAAGTAACCTTTGTTATTAGGAGCTGGATGAGTTGGAAACTCTCACGTCCGGTTTTGAAACAGAGGTGAGGGGTCGAAATACTCCTATCGACTGTAACCCTAAGTTTATGAAATTGGTATTATAGCAATCAGGAATCAGTTGTGAGAATTGAGGTGTTCCTTAAAAGGATAGAATAAAATATACGTTTTTTTAGAGACTGTTTGTAAAAGGAATATTAAATCCAGGCGTAGGGTGGGCTTCGGCTGTCGCCGACATGAAAAGGCGACAAGACCTATGCTCAGGAATGGGAGCCGCAACCCACCAAACATACCCAATATTAAGCACTAAGCGCTATCTTAATCTTTGCTTGTGCATTCACTCTCTTATTCTTCTCTGTTCCGTCTTCCCAGTTGAGTGTTCCCTAAAACTCTCCAATACCTCAAAACTTAAATCATATTGTCATAGATCAAAAAAAATATATTTGCTTGGGAAAATATTAAATAATTATTAAATCTCACTTCTAACTCATAGGATGATATTTATCACATAGCGAATAAGTATTTTTGCGGATATATAATGTAAGTTAAATCTAAAAACATCAGTAAATTTAACTAGATAAAAGATATAAATATTACAAAAGTAATCACTTTTAAGCAGATATAGGTCCGTAAATATAATCATAGTCATCAAAAAAATGCGTGATAAAACTTACTTATAGTACCAACCCAAACTCTAAATTTTTAAATTTTTACTGTATAATCACAGATATATCATTATTTAATAATAATAAAATTCTATAGTAGTGAAGTAATAGGTAGTTTGCCAGAAATCTTCACTACATTATTGAATAAATATAGTGAAAGTATTAAACCATAAGTTAAAAATATTAACTTTTGAATCATCACTAATATCTGATAATAAAAATATATATAAGAAATGCTTAAGATGAAGAAAAGTAAAGTTGGACATAACGATCGATCGCTACAAACCTTAGCTAGAGCGATAACTCTATCTGAGGGTGATTTTTCCCTAATTTTAGTCCGTTGTAATTCTCCAGAATTAAGAGAAGAAATCCTCCAAAAATTCAAAGCAGAATACCCTGTAGAATACCAAGAATTAGCATTAGACAATTTTACAGATACACTTTACTCCAGTATTAACCAAAATCTAGGTCATAGCTTACCCAAAGCTTTAATGGTTAAGAGTTTAGAGTCAGTTAATACCTTAGATAAAGTACTAACTGCAGCTAACTTAGTCAGAAATAACTTCCTAAACTTTCACTTTCCCTTAGTCTTGTGGGTGACAGATGAAATTCATCAAAAATTAATTCGTTTAGCCCCTGATTTGCAAAGTTGGGCATCATCAGCAATTAGCTTTAATCCTAAATCTGCTTAAACCAAAAATTAATCGCCAAAAAAATGGGTCTGAACCCTCGCCGAAAATCTTAGGGTCTAAACTTTATGAAAGGGCAAGATTAATGATAGCTAAATTTCATGCCAAATTATCAAGATACTAGGACAGACTTTCTACATAAGTTATCAACTAAAACAGTTTCTCAAAATCAAACAATAACTAAATTATAAAAAAAAATCTAAAATTTTTAATGTTTACCTTGTATCAGTGGTAATAAAATTATTAAACATTTTTGATCTCTAGCTAAAAAGCAAAATTAACCCTTATTCTGTCAGTGGAATAGCTAAAGATTGCTAATTATGGTCCAAAAATACAACTCCCTTGAACAAAGTCAGAAGTCAGAAGTTATAAGTTAGAAGTTGTTTTTTTCACAGGGGCTTTTGAGCAACCCTGCAAAAACATTTTGCTAATCAAGGCAGGGTTGTGCGACCCAATCCTGTTTGATAACTCCAGAGACGATAAACATTCTGGAATCCTAGTCAACCATAACTAGCACTTAAATTTAGCCAATGCCATTAAACTTGACAATATAAGGAATCAAAAGTATGGAGACAGCTATTGAATCAATCCACGCCAGAGAAATTCTTGATTCTCGTGGTCGTCCAACTGTAGAAGCAGAAGTCCATCTAGTCAATGGGATTATGGGATTAGCCCAAGTGCCCAGTGGTGCATCAACAGGCAGCTTTGAAGCCCACGAACTTCGGGATGGAGACAAAGGACGCTACAGTGGCAAAGGGGTACTCACAGCAGTCAAAAATGTAGAAGAACAAATTACCCCCACCCTAGTCAAAATCAATGCTCTCAACCAAACCTTAGTTGACAGCAAAATGATCGAAATAGACGGCTCCCCTAACAAAAGCAACCTAGGAGCAAACGCAATTCTAGCAGTCTCCCTAGCAACAGCCAAAGCAGCAGCTAACTCTGTTGGTATGCCATTATATCGCTATTTAGGTGGTCCTCAAGCCAGTCTACTTCCAGTACCCCTCATGAACGTCATTAACGGTGGTGCTCACGCTGCCAATAACGTAGATATTCAAGAATTTATGATTGTACCTGTAGGTGCTGCCTCATTTAAAGAAGCATTGCGGTGGGGAGCAGAAGTATTCGCCACCCTCAGTGGAGTTTTAAAAGAGAAAGATCTACTAGGTGGAGTAGGAGATGAAGGCGGTTACGCTCCCAACTTAGGCTCCAACCAAGAAGCATTAGATATATTAATTGCAGCTATTGAAAAAGCTGGTTACAAACCAGGAGAACAAATCGCCTTAGCGTTAGACGTAGCTGCCAGCGAATTTTACAAAGATGGTAACTACACTTATGACGGGGCAACTCATTCTCCTAGTGAGTTGATTGATTATTTAGCTAGTTTAGTCGATCAATATCCCATTGTGTCCATCGAAGATGGTTTACATGAAGAAGATTGGGAAAGTTGGGTGCAGCTAACCCAAAAGTTAGGTAGCAAAATCCAATTAGTAGGAGATGACTTATTTGTTACCAATGCTTCTCGCCTACAAAAAGGTATTGATATGGGTGGCGGTAACTCAATTTTGATTAAACTCAACCAAATAGGTTCCTTGACCGAAACTCTAGAAACTATTGACTTAGCAACTCGTAACAGTTATCGCTCAGTTATCAGTCACCGTTCAGGAGAAACAGAAGACACAACGATCGCTGATTTAGCCGTGGCCACCCGTGCAGGTCAGATTAAAACAGGTTCCCTCTGTCGTAGCGAACGGGTGGCCAAATATAATCGACTGTTGCGGATTGAAGATGAATTGGGCGATCGCGCCGTCTATGCAGGTGCAATAGGTTTAGGGCCAAAAGGTAGAAATTAGAGTTAGTGATAGCATAAAACTAGCGAAAACTGACCTATAACACCAAAAATGTTAGGGATAGAAACTCAACTGGCGTAATCCTAGAGTTTCTTCCCATTTCTCAGGGATTAAGCCAAAAGTTAACTGTTGACTATAATTACTTTCTCAACTAATGTTGAATTTATAGGACTTTTTGTACCTTTAGCAAGAAAGATTTTTGATGACAAATAAAACTAAGGATTTATTCATTGGAACAGAAACAATGAGTCGGCCAATGAGATTCAAACTACTTGAGAAAGGCTACACGCTCAAAGTTCAGAATAAGTATAACCAAAAAGAAAGAGTGGTAGCATCAGGAGGAACACGGGAAGATTACCCAAAAGAACTAACTAGAGACTGTCGGGTGCTAATTGCTTGTTTGCCCTCAGAAAATATGTCTGGCAAAAATGGTTCGATTGAAGGAATAAACAAAGGCGCTACAGAGAAATATTATTATAGATGTGGTAATATGGTCTTGGATTTTCGATAACGAATCAGGTTATCAACCAAATATTCCCAGAATAGCCAAAATTCACCAGAGAGATTTACACAAGAGTAGAAAGATACCATACATAACAACAAAAATGGTGTCAATTTTAGGATAAGTTAAACATTTAGCTTAAGGAAGCTTGAAATTTTTTGAGGGAGAGCAATTTAATTAAGGCTCGAACACTTAATATTACCTCAACGCTTCTAGCAGAATGTTGTTGAAAACAACAGAAGCTAGGAGAAAGTCGTAACAAGGAAAAACAAAAAAAAGTAGTTTAGAACAATTAAAGATTATGAATCAAGCAGTAACAACTAAAAGCAAGGATAGTTTTGATGCCATCAAAGGAGCTCATGTTCTGTCAGGCGATCCTGAAAAGATACAAGAATATTACGATCAATGGGCGACTGCCTATGATAGTGACGTATCCAACGAAGAGTATACAGGTCCTAAATACATTGTCAATTTCTTGGCAGAGTCCAAGAGCGATAATGGGTTGAAAACCATAGATGCAAGCAATCGCCATATGGAAATCCTGGATGCAGGGTGTGGTACAGGTTTAGTGGGTATTGTCCTCAAGCAAAAAGGTTATCAGAATGTAGATGGATGCGATCTCTCTGAAGGAATGGTAGAACAAGCTCGTTCGACAGGTGCTTATAATGTTCTCGAAAGTGGAATTGACCTCACTAAAATAAATGAAGCTTATGAGGACAATCAGTATGATGCTACAGTCTGCTGTGGGGTATTTACTTTAGGTCATGTGCCTCCAACTGCTTTATTAGAGCTAATTCGGATTACTAAACCAGGTGGCTGGGTAGTAGTAAGCACCCGCAAGAGCTATTACGACAGCACTAATTTCCAAGAGGTTTGCGATCGCTACCAACAAGAAGGTAAAGTCAAATTGGTCAATCATGTTAAAGATGGTCCATATATTGCTGAAGAAGGGGCACATTATTGGGCTTTTGCAGTTTGTTAATAAAGCTGCTGTGAGCGAAGAGCAAAAGCTCACTATGTTTTAGGCGATCGGGTGCAGCTAGTGTTACCTAGGATGTTGATTCTGATAATTTTTCCACCCCGAAAAGTTATGCAGCACTACTCCTGTTTCTTTCTACAAACAAGAGGTTGTTAAAAGTGTTGCTTGGGTACTGTTTTTAATTAGTCTTAGTATTTTAAAATAGCCCTTGTTATTTCCCGATAGGGCAAAAGAGTCAAACAGAAAACCTGATAGAATCAACTCCCTAGGTTTTACCGAAACTTTAACTATTTTCTACCAATAGAGGAAAGCAAAAATTAGCTAACTCTATAGTTTTTGTTGCGGAAATTTTAGATGGGAAATTAAACTATATATAGGTATTGATGCCATGAGAAGTCTGCCAATTATCTCCTTATCAGAATTAGAAAAAGCTAGCCCTGAAGAAATTAAAAAATTGTACGATGTTTGCTATGAACATGGTTTTTTCTATCTAAAAGAACATGGAGTTTCCTCAGAAATAATCAATCAAACTATTGAGGCATCCCGAAATTTTTTTGAACTACCTGAAGATGTTAAATTAAACTACCGTCAAGACGTCCAAAAAGTTTATCCCAAAACTTGCAGGGGTTACGTTCCTTTGTATGGAGAATTTCTGAATAAAGAAATTGGGTTTGACCCCAAACAAGTTTTCGATTTAGGTATAGAAAGACCTCTATCTGAGGAACCTTTTACCGGTCCGACAGTTATACCTGATGATAGTGTAGCTCCAGGTTTTGCTGGTTCTCATTATGAGCTACAAAATGAAATTATGACAAAGGTAACTCCTAAGTTATTAAAAGGATTAGCCTTAGCGTTAGGATTAGAAGCCAATTGGTTCGATAGATTTTTTACAGAGCCAACATTAATCCAACGCACGATTTATTATCCAGCAGGGATGGGAAAAGCAGGAAAACATACGGATAATGGCATATTTACAGTTTTAATTCAAGAATATTTTCCCCAGCCTTCTTTAAGAGTTCATACTAAAGATGAATGGATAGATGCTCCCTGTATAGAAGATGCCTTTGTGATTAATTTAGGGGATATGTTACAAATGTGGACAAAAGGATTATTTGTTAGTACGCCCCATGAAGTAATTCATCGTAATTCTGAAGCAACTAGAATATCAATTCCCTTCTTTGTTTATCCAAATATTGATGCAATAATTGAACCATTTGATACTACTGAAAAAATTAGTTCTAAAGAAGTAATGTTAAAGAATTTTGTGTCAATTTGGGAAACCCGTGAAGGGGCAGGTAGGGCTAAAGAAATAGTCTAATTTATAAATAGACAAAAACTCAATAATTGCCACAAATTAAGCTTTAATAAATTACTTGATAACCAATTTATTAAGGCTTTGATGACTATGCTTATCTATAAATTGAGTTAGGTTCAACATAATTGATAAGAACAAATAAAATATAATGATTAATGAGTATGTTGATATAGCCAATTATTATGACAACCTATTGACAAGTGGATACTTTGACTTTGATTACCTTAGCAATATCTTGTACAACTTACTTGGTGTTAGAAGAAAAGTTTTAGATATTGGTATAGGAACTGGATTACTTACTGAAAAAATGCTTTCCTTGGCAAACTATAACATTGTTGGCGTTGATTTTTCTCCCCGAATGTTGGAAATTGCTAAGAAGAGATTAGTAAATTCAGATGTTAAGTTGATTTGTGAAGATATTATAGAATTTGAAAGTAAGGAAAAGTTTGAAGCTATAGTTTCAACTGGAGGTGTTATTTGTATATTGGAAGAAGATGGAGAATATAGGATTTCTAGCCACATAATTGATCCAGAAAAAAATCAGCAGTTGCTGGCAAAGTTACACAGTCATTTAGACGAGGGTGGATTATTAGCATTGGGAATTCAGGGAGGTCATACCAACTATAAAAAGGAAATTAAAGATGAGATTTTTTATGAGCAGAAAATTAAGAAGGAGGGAAATTATATTGATAAGTGCTACGTGTTTTCTGAAGCTAATGGAGAAATAAAGAGCAAACAATTTTGCCGTTTTTATGTTTTTGATGAACTACAGACAACTCAAGCGCTGATTGATGCAGGATTTAAGCAAGAATATCAGATTATTGATGGCAAGTTTTTAGTCAGCTACAAATAATACAGCAATTATGACATAATTAATGAATGCATAAACTCGATTTGTATAATTAAATTTACCATCAAAACTATAGCAATGCGCGATCGGGCATTTACAACTTAGAGCTATTAAGTGCAGTCTATATAAAGATGTACGAAAAATAATGTGTAAATATACCAGAGCACATTGCTATATTTGTACAGATTAAAAAATCAAAAGGAAATTATGACTAAACAGAAAATTGCCTACATCGGCACCGGTGCAATGGGCAAACAGCACATCTACAAACTGCTGAATGATGGGTATGAAGTTCAAGTTTATGATAAGTATCCAGAAGCAGCAAAAACAGTCATTGCCAAAGGGGCAATTTGGAAAGATAGTCCCAAGGAAGCAGCTCAAGGGGCAGATCTGGTGATTACCAATTTACCCTTACCCCATCATGTATCAGAAAATATGTTAGGGGAAACTGGTGCAGTGGAAGGGATGAAACCTGGTGCAACGTGGATGGATTTTTCCACAACCGACTACCATAATACCCAACATATAGCAGGAGAAGCTGCCAAAAAAGGATTATTCAGTTTAGAATCTCCCGTGAGTAATCTCTCTCACATGGGTATAGATTTTTGTAATGTCAGTTTCTATATTAGTGGAGACCGGGAAGGCTACGATCTGAGCAAAGAAACCCTTGATGCTATAGGCAAAATTTCCTTCTTTGTTAGTAAAACTATAGGTGAAGCTCAAACCGTAAAATTGTTAACCAACTTGTTGTTTTATTCACAAATGTTGATATTAGGGGAAGTTTATATGATTTGCAAAATATATGGCATTCCTTTGTTATGGATGTGGGATTATATTCGAGCTTCCATAGGAAATAGTGTAGTGACAGAGCAAGTAAGTCCCTTTATTTTTGATGGCAGTTATGATTATTCCTGTTCCTTAGAAATTACGGTAAAAGATACTGATTTAACAGTTCAATTAGCTGACGAATTGAAGATTCCGTTACCGTTAGGGCGTATTGTTGAAGAAAGATATCGAGAAGCTGGACAGAAATATGATGCTCATGATAATCATGTGAAAGTCACTAAATTAATTGAAGAAGACAATAATTTAGATTTGCGGTTGCCTGATTTTACCGCTCCTTCTCCTTATGGTTTAGATCGGAGTTACGTTCATTCTGAAGAAAGAGTAACTGATAGTTTTGGGCGCATTAAACCTCTGCCTTATCAACTGGAATATGCAGCACCGGAACCATTAGAAGATGAAAAGTTAATGGATATTGCTAAATCTCTAACAGATTTTATGGCTTATATTAATTATTTAGTCTTAGGAGAAGCTAATGATCTAGGGAAAAATATGGGCTTAACTGATGAATTATTAGTGGATGTGATTCGTTGGAGTGTTGGAACCTGTTGGGTATCTGATAATATTGATACTTATCAACCAAACCCAGAGATTGTTGAGAAGATTAAATCCTTTGATTTTGGAAACAAAGTGAAACTTCCAGTTATGACAAAGATGCTGGCACATCTGAGTCGTTAAAAGCAGTTTTTTGTTTGTAGTTGGGCTTTAGCCCCTAAAGTCCTTTTCAAATTGATGAACCACATCGCCATAACCAAAACGTTGTAGGGACGTTGCATGCAACGTCCCTACTGCGCTCTATTGAAATGAAAACTGCTGTAAAATATTTATGTCTGGGCTAAAGTCCAACTACAAGCCTAATTATAATTGTTCTACCGGACATGATTTAATTAAAAAATGAGCAAACTATTAAGTGTTAATATCAACACATTGTTATTTAGAAATAGTATAATAACCTATAATTTTTAGGTTCAATATTTTTTATATGCACAAAAATAAAGAAGATCCAGAAAAAAAATCTAATGATGTGCAAGATTGGATTTTTGGTGCTGAAATAGCTAATAGGTTTACTGATGAGGCGGAAAAACATATACCTGATTATTGGAAAGTAATAGAGTTAACAATTAATATACTTAAAGATAATGTACCTAAAGATGGGTATATCATTGATGTGGGATGTGCTAGTGGTAATACATTGTTGTATTTATACAAACAGGGTTTCACAAATTTGTTTGGGATAGATTATTCTCCAGAAATGCTAAAAGTAGCTTATAAAAACTTGAGTAAAGTTGACAAAGACTTTCCTTCCAGATTATTTCAAACGAAAACATTCGTTGAAAATATGAGTTTTAATGCTATAATTTGTAATTGGACTCTTCATTTCATCAAAGAAAGAGAAAAATACTTAAAAGATATTTTTGATTCTCTAATTAGTAAAGGATTATTTATCCTGACAGAAAAAACACTTCAAAGTAAAATAATAGAAAATAAATATATACTTTTTAAACAAGACAAAGGATTAAGTAATGAAGAAATTGAACGGAAGAAACAACAATTAGAAGGTGTATTAAATCCTCTGTCTGTCACACAAAATCTAGATTTATTAACTCAAACTGGTTTTTCTCAAATAGAAATCATAAATGCTAGAATTGGATTTGTCACTTTTTTGTCTATAAAACCTTAAGTATACAACATTATCCCAGAATAATAATATGAAATATACAGATATTATCAAAGAGGCCAAACATCAAACAGTATTATCTAAAAGCGATCGCTTTGTCAAAATATCACAGCGAGAGGAACGAAGTGATATTCCTAGTTCTGTATGGCCAACTTTGCTCAAAAATACTTATTTGCAAACCTGGAAAGGGATTATCTTGAATAAAGGGTGTACTGAGATTGCCACCTATCCCATGATTCTGTCTGAGTTGCAACCTAAAACAATTATTGAACTGGGGGCACTCAATGGAGGAAGTGCCCTGTGGTTAGCAGATAACTTGGAAATTTTTGGTATTCAAGGAGAAATTTATGCTGTGGATATTGATCTCAGCTTGTTAGATGAAAAAGCCAAATTAATGCCTAACATTCACTTTATCCAAGGAGATTGTAACCATATAGAAACAGCTTTACCTCCTAGTCTTCTAGCTAATTTACCCCATCCTTGGCTGTTAATTGATGATGTCCATATTAATACCATAGGAATTTGTGACTACTTTCATCAGAATGGGTTACAAACAGGGGACTACTTTATTGTAGAAGACACTAATCCATCACTTTGGACTTTTTGGGACAATCCATTTTGGGAAGAGAAGCAAGAAATGGAGGAAGGTTTAGAGAAGTTAAGAAATATGAAAAAATGGTTGTATTCCCATGAAGATGAATACTTAGTTGATACTTACTATCAAGATTTATTTGGTTACAATGGCTCTAAAAACTGGAACTCTATTTTGAAGCGAGTTTAAATAATTTGGTAGTGGTGTACAAGTAGTGATTTTTGCAGTTAGGCTCCTGACAGTCAAAGGAGTTCACTTATAAATATCACTACATCTACAGGACTACCAATAATTTTTATATGTATTTAGGCTTGCGAGACTAAGGCATCATGTAAAAATAAGTTCTACAAATTTTATCTGAAATAGATTGTGAAATCTAGCTTCCATCAAAAAAACTGTTCAGGTTATTCTTACACGACTCCTAAGTTCATTATCTGAGGTCGATCTACTTTATTTGTTTGAACCTTAGAAGTTTTTTTCAGTGTAAACTTTTTTTGACAACATTATTATCTAATCTGAGCCAGTAATGAAAGAAAATAAATCTTTGATGGCAGTTAAAAACAAACGCTTTCACTACATTTGGTTACGCGATAATTGTCTGTCTGAGAAAAGTCGCCATCCTAGCTATTTTCAGAAACTCTATGACTTCAACAAAGGAAAAGAAATCCCAAAGCCAAAATTTGTAGAGTTAACAGATAAGGAATTGATAATTGACTGGGATGAACACCCTCCACATCGGAGCATCTTTCCCATTGAATGGTTGATAACTTATGCTTACGATCAAAACCAAGATGGCAACAATAGCAAGCATCAAAAAGGACAAAGTCGCTAGCAACTCACTTAGGGGCAACTTTGTATACCATGAAATGTTAACTGTGGAGACAGCTACAGGTGGTGCGAGGAATCAAGGGGGTAAGACTTTTGCCCCAGACACTCCAGGGTTGACGTAGAACCGAAAATGGATGTTTTGGGTGAAGCGATCGCTGTTTATGAATAATTGTCTAATGATGAGCTAGCTCGTGACTTACTTAACCAATAGTTTTATTGCTTAACCAATCTTTATATCTATTACTAGACAGTGGAAAGTTCTTGGAATAACTATTGCTATCTCAGGCTTTCAGGGATCTTAAGGTAAGAAACTTTCCCCAAACGAACTTTAGGTGCTCTAAGCCTTTGCCAGTAATACTTTCAGTCTTGAAAGCAAATCGTTTTTTAGCAGAACTTTGTACTCTCTAGATATATTAGAGTTGTCGCTAAATAGATGGAAAAAATCGCTCAAATTAAGATACAGTAGTAATTCCAGACGTTTTAAACAAGGAATAGCTAAAATCCTTACATGACAATGGTTTGCCAGTGTTTTTTAGTTATAAAGCAACAAGTCTATTAGACCTGTCTGGAAAAGAGGGAGTAGGTAGGGACCTTCCATGCAACGTTTCTACAGAGTAGGGGAAAAAATTTGATTATTTCTTGGCAATAATTGATTTTATTTTTTATTATCAAAGATGTCTATTATTTTGTAGGGAAAAAAATTAGATGAAAAACAAGGCTACAGTTGCTTATATTGGAACAGGTTATATGGGACGACCCATGATTTTTAAACTCTTAGAATTAGGGTATCGCGTGCAAGTTTATGATAAATATGTCAAAGCAGCTAAAACAGTAATTGAAGCAGGAGCAGTTTGGTATAATAGTCCAAAAGAAGTTGCTCAAGATGCTGATATTGTGATGACGAATCTACCTTTACCCCATCATGTTACAGAGAATATGTTAGGGGACAATGGGGCTTTGGCTGGAATGAAAACTGGATCGACTTGGATTGATTTTTCAACCACAGATTATCATAATACCCAGTATATTGCTGGGGAAGCTAAGAAAAAAGGTGTTTATAGTCTAGAAGTTCCTGTGAGTAATTTATCCCACATGGGGGTAGATTTTGGTAACATAAGTTTTTATGTTAGTGGAGATCGACAAGGGTTTGATAGCTGTCATCCAGTTTTAAATGGCATCGGTAAAATCTCATTTTTTGTTCTCAATAAAATAGGGCAAGCACAAGGGGTTAAGCTGTTGACTAACTTACTGTGTTATACTGCTATAGTTATCTTGGGCGAAGTACTGGTGATTGCTAAAAAGCATGAAATACCCTTAGATTGGATGTGGGAATTTATCAAAGCATCCCAAGGCAATAGTTTTGCAGCCGAACAAATATCTCCATTTGTCTTTGATGGTAGTTACGACTATTCCTGTAGTTTAGAAATAGCAGTTAAGGATACTGATTTAACTGTGAAATTAGCTGAGGAATTCAATGTTCCTTTACCTTTGGGGAGAATCATTGAAGCCAGATATCGGCAAGCTGGAGAGAAATATAAATCTGCAGATAATTACATCATTGTGACTAAATTAGTTGAAGATGAGAATAACTTAGATTTGAGAATACCAGAATTTACAGCACCTTCCCCCTACGGTTTAAATCGGAACTATGTTTATTCTCATAAGTTTGTTAAAGATGATTTTGGTCGAATCAAACCTCACCCCTATCAATTTAACTATGATAGACCTAAGCAGAAATTACAAAATTGCCTAGAAGAAATTGCTCAAACTCTGACAGAGTTTATGGCATATATCAATTACCTCATTTTACAGGAGTCTTATAAATTAGGTCAGAATATAGGATTAACCCAAGACTTATTAGTTAATGTTATTCGCTGGGGTTGTGGAAGTAGTTGGGTGTCTGATAATGAAAATTCCTATCAACCTAATGATAGAATAATCGCCAAATTTAAAGACTATAACTTCGATCAAACAGCAAAGATACCCACAATTAATAAGATAATTGCTCTGTTAGAAAAATGATATAAGCAAAGGGATTTCAAAAATCACAAACAAAATTGAGAGATATTAAACTAAAGTAAACTAAGTAGGAACTGAAAAAATGAAAAAAATATTAGCTTTATGGGCAGTACCACGCTCAACTTCCACTGCATTTGAGCGTATGATGCGGGAAAGAGGAGATTTTTGCGTACATGACGAACCTTTTGGAAAATCTTTTTACTACTCCCAAGAGCGTCGTAATACTACCCGTTATCCAGACATAGAGCCAGATCCCCAATACAATTTTGATTTTACTTTGGAAAAATTAAAGCAAGAAAATGAAAAGCAACCAATTTTTATTAAAGATATGAGTTACCAGGTTGCACCTGTCGCTAATCAAGAGTTTTTGTCTAATTTTAATAATAGTTTTCTGATTAGACATCCAGAAAAAATGTTGCCATCTCTTTTTAATAATTGGCCTGATTTTACCTTAGAAGAAACTGGATATGCTGAACTATATAAGCTGTTTGAAATGGCTCAAGAAATTAGTGGAAAACTGCCAGTAGTAATTGATTCAGATGATCTAGTAAAAAAAACCGAAGCAACTGTTAAAGCCTATTGTAATGTTATAGGCATACCATTTATTGAAAAAGCTCTAGAATGGAAAGCTGAACCTCAACCTGCAATCAATGAATGGGAAGGGGGATGGCATAATTATGTATTATCTAGTCAAGGATTTAAAGAAAGAGAAAAAAAAGATTATGTGAGGATTGAAGATAACGAACATTTAAAGAAAGCCTATGAATTTTGTTTACCTTACTACCAAAAACTTTATGAATATCGACTGCGGATTGAATAACAATTTTTCGCTCTACATACTAACTATAGCAATCCCCTGTATATTTGTGTATAAAAATCTCACCGCTTTTAGGGAACAGCGGTGCGACCCCGCGTCGGCGACAGACGCAAGGGAACGCGCACCAAGAGAGGGAACACTTAACTGGGAACAGGTGGGAGTTTCGCTTTTTTTATCTACTTTTTGATTACCCGCAACCTATGCGCGGATTGCTATAGTTGATTTTCTATTTGTATTATTACGGCAGTTTTCAAGTTAATGGGGTACAAAATTTGAGGACTTTAAGGAATAAGTAATAGAAGATTAGGGCGTTGCTGAATATAATAGATTGTCAAGAGCTAGAAAGGAGCTGTTTCCCCTCTTTAAGGCACGGAAAAAGCTCTGATTTACACTTAAATATAGGAATTTCATGCCTAAAATCAGCAACGCTAAGATTAGTATTAAAGTGTACCTGATTATCGTCAAAAGTTCTGTAAAATTAGCTTCTTAGGCTTATAGTTGGTGAGGAATGTGAGTCAAACAAAATTTCTTCAAAATCGCATAGCAATAGTAACAGGTGGTACATCTGGCATAGGTAAAGCTATTGCTATTGCACTAGCTCAAAGTGGAGCTAATGTTGCAGTCGGTTCTCGTTCCGCTAGCACAAGTTCATGCCAAGCTGAAATTGAGTCACAAGGAGTCAAAGCTCTAGTAATGAACCTGGATGTATCCTCAACTGATTCAGTTCAGGCTTTTTATAATGCGACAATGAAGGAATTCGGCAAAGTTGATATTCTTGTCAATGCTGCGGGAATAGCCTGTGAGCATACAATCTCCAATCATCCAGACGAAGAGTGGTATAAAGTTATAGATATTAACCTCAACGGTATCTATCGCACTACCAAACTATGTTTTCCGGGAATGATCGAACGCAAATGGGGTCGTATTATTAATATTGCCTCTACTTATGCTTCAGTGGGTGTTCCACTGCACGCTGCCTATTGCACTTCCAAAGCAGCAATTCTAGGGTTAACTCGTTGTGTTGCCTTGGAAGGAGCAGCCCACGGAGTATCTTGTAACTCAATTAGTCCTGGTTGGGTGGAAACTAAGATGGCTACAGAAGTGGCTATGCGACTTGCTGAAACTGAAGGCCGAACTGCCGCTGAATATTTAGAGGAAATCAAGGAAAGCTATCCTCAGAAGAGACTCATACAACCACAAGAAGTTGGCGAACTCGCTGTTTTTCTATGTCGTGATGAGGCATTGGGTATTACAATGGAGGATATAACAATATCAGCAGGTTCGTTGTGGTGAAAAAAAAATCAGAGCGATCGCAACGTTGAAGTATTTGATCAGCGGGAAAACAGGTGATGGAAATTCGTTTTTCCCTGGTAGCGATCGGCCTAGAAAGTTAACTATCTAGTTACTCAAAATTTGGTGTAGGATAATCTAAGATATGAGTTATAAATATTCACCCCCTTTTATATCAAGTCCGGTAGCATCGGTATTTTCAATAATTAATAATTAATTATTGAAAACGGATAGGATTGACTAATCATGAAAATTTTTATTTATTATCCCCTTAAAAGGGGAGACTTTAAACCAAAATTTTTCGGTAAGTAAGGAAGAAGGCTTTGGTTATCTAGGAGAGAGAAAATAATACTTAAAAGCTTGAAAAAACTTAAATTTCCTGTAGATATTCACGCTAACTTTTACACAAACGATACCAGCGGACATCATATAATATCATGTCCGGTTGAATAGTTATCATAAGGAATAAATAGAACAAATATCTAAAACCCATGAGATTACTTCCTTCCACGAGTTCCAGTCGCTGCGGACTTTAAAGTTAGTGTTTATCCGGAGATAATATTACTACTTGTCCCCGTTCCTATTGAGAACGAACTACTCCCTAATTTAAAAATTATACCCGTGCTTCAGCAACTCTAAGTTTCTATCTGATGATACTTGAATCCTATGTTTTTCAGTCAAAAACCAGGAGATATTTCCAAAATACTGAGCAATTCAGAAATTTCTGTAATTGATTTTATTGCGTCATCTGCTACAAAACTATGAGCATTAGTTGTAGGATGTATCAGATCAAAGAATAGAAAATCATCAGGGTTATTAGGACCAGAAGCCAAGAAACTATCTGTGACATTTGTAAAACCAAAATCACTAGGATTAGCAATTATATTATCAACTATAGTCCGAATATCAACATTAATAATATTAATATTTGGGTCTTGTTCTAATATTTGGGAAGCTGCTGCTAAGGCACTATTATGACCTTCAGTTAATAAAGTTAATGCCTGTTGTTGTTCAGGAGGAAGAGTCTGTGCAAGTGGAGTTACTCCTAAGTCTGGTATATTTGGTAAAACAAAATTTCTGGCTCCAATACTAGCAAGTTTATTTACTGCCACTGATAAATTACCTACACTTGACTGCACATTTGGAGGAACATTGCCTAAATAATCATTAGATCCTGCCCACACTACATATAAAGCATCTGGATCGGTGGCAGGAGTTTCTCCAATAAAATTATCAATTTGTGTTTGTAAACCTATCAATACTGGGGGCGATCCCTCTGGTAATAAGTTGTTGGAAGTATTGATAATTCCTGTGGTTGCTCCATTGACAGCAAAATTGAGGTTAGGGTCAGATCTTACTGCTAACTGAGGCGCGAGAGTTTCTACCCATAGGGGACCGTTGCTGGTACGCCCCTGAAAATAGGGAGGACTTGGTGGCAACAGACCGTCAGTAGCTGCAAAAGCATTGCCTGTATCAGACAAACTATCGCCAAATACATAAATATCGCTAAATAATAGACGTGGTAACCGACCTTCAAATTGACCAAAATTAAGAAAGTGTTCTGTGGCAGTAAGTGGGGTAGTTACTACTGCTTCAGCAACACCTGGATAACGGTCTAGGTAAAAACTGGTGTTGAGTAAAGCACTGGGGTCTCGTTGTTCAAACTGACCAAAGTTGATAAAGTGTTCTGTCGAGGTGAGAATATTTTGTTCTACAACAGTTGCAACGCCAGGGTTATTAGCGAGATAAAAGTCGGTATTGAAAATGGCACTGGGGTCACGACCTTCAAATTGACCGAACCTAATAAAGTGGAAAAAACCATCGCTGATAGTACCATTGGCAACTGCTTCAGCTACTCCTGGGTTTGCTTCGAGATAGAATTGTTCGTCAAATAATTCGTTTATTGTTAATGCCATAGTTTATACCGTTTCACAGAAGTCAAAAGTCAAAAGTCAGATTTTATAGGCTCAAAACTTTAACGTTACAGTAATTTCAGGAAATTATTTCACGTTTCAGTATAAGAATACTATAGCCTAAGTTAATGAAATTGCTATTACTTTAATTTTTTCTAACTTACATTAATAGACATCTCCAATAATAAAAAATCAAATTAATTATCGGGTATTGCTGAATTAAGGTATGAAAGTAAGTTTATAGGTAATAGGGAACAGGGAACAGGTATGGAGGGAACAGTTAATATTAACAAGTAGTTCAAACAATCCCAAATTATCAAATCATACCGTGTTTCAGCAACGCCTTAATTATCGTACATAAATCATCAATTATTTCCCCCTACTCCCTACTCCCTCTTTAATGATAATACAATTTCTGTTAATTTTTGTGCAGCTCCTGGTTTACCCCGTAAACTTCGGAGGCGATCGCTCATTTCTACCAACTTTTCTGGATGACTTAAAAAGTCTAACACTAACTCCGCTACAACTTCAGGTTTTAATTTTCCCACCAACTCTGGGACTATTTCCTCTTTTGCCCAAATATTTGGCCAAGCAAACAGTTGCCCCTTGCGCAATACTAACCAATTAATTCCGGCAGCAAAAGCAGCACCAACTCCTGGTAAATTTGCGAGTAATCCAGGTAAACCATCCCACGCTCTCATAATATCTAATTGTTGAGTGGGTAATAATACAATCATAGGTACTGCCAAGGAACCTAGTTCAGCGGTGTTGGCACCAACAGTAGTCAGACAAAGACGACATTGAGAAAGTAGATCGTAAGCAGGAGTGTTAGTTATCAATTCTATTTCTACTCCTTCAGTTGTCACCAGTTTGGGATTGTTAATTTCAAAACCTGCTCCCTGCTCCCTACTCTGTGTTTCCTTCCTATCCAAAGAAGGCATTAATAATTTGGCTCCTACACCACCCATTTTTTCAATTGCCGGATTTTTGCGATAGTCGGCAAAATTAGCTAAAGTCAGTAAGTCAAGAGTCGGAGCGACTGGAATAATAAATCTAGTTTGCGGACGAATTTTGTGGATATGTTGAGCGATCGCCAAAGTTAAAGGTACACCTAAAGACAACTTAGTAGGTTTTGATCCAGGTAATAACCCAATTAACTCTACGTTGCTTTCCTCGGTAGAAAAACCACTTCTGAATTCTAAATTTAGAATTCTGACTTCATTCATCAAATCTCCCACGACTGTAAATTTGTCAGCATATTTTGGAGGCACTTGAGCAACTACTTCCTGCTTCATAGCCCCAAATTTATCTACCCAACGCCACCATCTAGCATCCCACTCAGCATAGATAACAGTGCGATAACCCAAACGTTTTCCCACCGCAACAGTAAAAAATTGGTCGCCTCCCAGAAATAAAACTACTCCTTGGGGATGCCAATGCCAATTTTCTGCCGTCTTACCCCAGAGCAAAAACCGCCAAAAATATTCTGGTGGTTGTACCCGGTCTACTTCTGGATAGGAACGAGCGATCGCTACTTCTTTTCCTGTAGCATGAGGACAAGGAGAAAGAATAACAGAGATTCTTAGATCGACATTTGCCTGTCGTCGCAACTGTTGTACAACAGGTCTTACCCAGGTAACTAATTCTCCCGGACCATTTGAAAGAATTACAATATCAACTTTCTGCATAGGGTATTAGGTATTATGTGTTAGGTAAACTTTTCTAGTTTATATCAATTCACTTTATAGATTTCACAAATAGACATCTGGTGAAAAAGATATAGATTTTTTGAGGCTAGTAGGGAATACTTAACTGGGAAGATATTTTCACGAAAAAGATACGAAAAATGATTTCAGAGAGTGAATTTGACAACTCTAGCTTGTCTTAAATAGACATAGGTGTGAAAAAGATATAGACTTTTTTTCAAGGCAGGAAACAGGGAAAAGAAAATATATTTGCAGTAAAAATGGGCAGAAAATGATTTTGTCAGAAAATTTTACAACTTTAGCTTATAGTAAATAAAGAGCAATTTTATTTTCTGGAGAGGTCTAATAGTTTTCTATCCCTATTACCTACTATTATACCAATTCACTTTAGAGATATCACAAATAGTTTCAAACCCCCTATGTAAAATAATTTCCTGAAATTACTGTAGTGTCAAAGTTTTGACCCGACAAAATCTTACTTTTAATTTTTAACTGTCTTGAGTGCGTCTTACCGAATAATTAATAATTAATAGTTAATAATGAATAATTAAGAGTTGATAGTCAATTAATTATTCATTCAACAATTCAAGCCTTGAAGTCTCCCCTTGGATAGGGGATAAATCAAAAATTTTCCTTTTAGTCAATCCTATCCGTTTTAAGAAGGGGTAATTATTAATTATTAATTGTTCATTGTTAATTGCTGAAATTCTGAAGTCTCCTCATAATTACGCACTTGATGGATGGCGTTGCACAGTCAGGAATGATGAAATCCGAACATTTGATATTTTGGATAATTCTTTCCTTAATATATGTACAGTTTAAAATCTATTAGACATCTCCAACAATCAAAAATAAAATCAATTATTATGGATAAATTATTAATTATTTCTCCCTGTTCCCAGTTAAGTGTTCCCTGTTCCTTCTTTTCTGGAGATGTCTATTATCATTCTTTAATGTGCAACCCCACCGAATACATTCAGGATTTAATGGATTTGTTGGATCTTTATCAACAAGGATTTGAACATAATAGTCAAACAATTAAAAACAAAATAGAAGAGATAGAATTAGATTATTTGAGAAAAGATTTACCAGAATTAATAAATTCTATGAAACAAGGAACAGAACGTATTGCCGAGATTAGTAAATCAATGAGAACTTTCTCTCGTGGCGATACAATAGCGAAAGTTCCATTCAATATCCATGATGGTATTGACAGCACTTTATTAATTCTCAGACACCGACTCAAAGCTAATGAAGTTCGCCCCGAAATAGAAGTAGTTAAAAACTATGGAAATTTGCCAGAAATTAACTGTTATCCAGGACAATTAAATCAAGTGTTTATGAATTTAATTGCTAATGCTATTGATGCTTTAGATGAAAGTAATTCAGGGAAAAATTTCGCCGATATCAAAGCCGCACCAAATCAGATTAGGATTACGACAGAAATTGAGGATGAAATACAACAAGTAATTATCAGGATTAGAGATAATGGCCAGGGAATCTCTGAGAAAGTAAAACAGAAAATATTTGAGCATTTATTTACCACAAAAGGAGTAGGAAAAGGAACAGGTTTAGGTTTATCAATTTCTCGGCAAATAGTAGTAGAAAAACATGGAGGCAAAATAACTTGCACTTCAGAATTAGGAACAGGAACGGAGTTTGTGATTAGTTTACCAAATAATTAATAATTAGGTCGAATCTGGTAGCATCGGTACAATAGACATCTGGTGACAAGAGTCAAACATTTACTATAACTATAGTCGTTTAAGTTGAGATTGAGACAGACATTTCTTTCTCTCAAAGGATTTCAGCAGAAAAAGTGTTTCATTCTTAAGTTAAATAGGGTTTAAGGAGAGGCTTTAAACCTTAATTATTCGGTAATTGGTATTAGAGAAAATTTTTGATAAAATGTTTAAATAAAATTAATAAAATAGCTATGAGTATAATTGTAACATCCTTAACGAATTACGAAATCGGCGACTTAATACATGAGAGCGAGCGCACTGTTGTGTATCGTGGAGTGGCTAAAGTAGATACTCAACCAGTAGTTATTAAACTGATGCGCAATGACTTTCCTTCTTTTCAGGAATTAGTCCAGTTTCGCAACCAATACACCATTGCTAAAAATCTATCTGTTGAAGGTATACTCAAACCATTAGCTCTGTTAAATTATCAGAATCGCTATGCCTTAATTATGCCAGACTTTGGTGGCATTTCTTTAGGTCAATATTATCAGAAATTATCACCTGGTGCAAAAGACATATCCAGATTTTTAGACATAGCTATTCAAATAGCAGAAATTGTCTATAAATTACACCAAAATCGAATTATTCATAAAGATATTAAACCCGCAAATATACTAATTAATCCAGAAACTAAGCAAGTAAAAATTATTGACTTTAGTATTTCTAGCTTACTGCCAAAAGAAACTCAAACTATTCAAAACTACAGTGTCCTAGAAGGAACTTTAGCCTATATTTCCCCAGAGCAAACTGGAAGGATGAATCGAGGCATAGATTATCGCAGCGACTTTTATTCGTTGGGAGTAACCTTTTTTGAGATCTTAAATGGAACATTACCATTTGAAACTACTGACCCCATGGAATTGGTGCATTGTCATTTGGCGAAGATGCCTGTATTAGGTAACACCGAAGAGATTCCTAAAGTCTTGTCACAGATAGTGATGAAGTTGATGGCGAAAAATGCCGAGAACCGCTATCGAAGTGCTTTGGGTTTAAAATATGATTTGGAAAAATGCCGTCAGGAATGGCAGTTTAAGGGAGAAATAGAATATTTTGAGCTAGGGAGTAGGGATATAAGCGATCGCTTTCTCATCCCGGAAAAGTTGTATGGTAGAGAAATAGAAATACAAACTTTACTAGATGCCTTCGAGCGGGTAGCAATCCCCCCTCAATCCCCCCTGGGAAAGGGGGGGGGTTCAGAAATGATGCTGGTGGCAGGATTTTCTGGGATTGGAAAAACGGTGGTTGTAAATGAAGTTCACAAACCCATAGTCAGGCAAAGGGGTTATTTCATTAAAGGAAAATTTGACCAGTTTAATCGCTCCGTTCCTTTCTCAGCATTAGTACAATCTCTGCGGGATTTAATGGGGCAATTATTGAGCGAAAGGGATGCACAACTACAGCAATGGAAAGATAAAATTCTGGATGCAGTGGGGGAAAATGGGCAAGTAATTGTTGATGTAATACCGGAGTTAGAAAAAATTATTGGCAAGCAACCTTCTGTGCCAGAATTATCAGGAAGTGCAGCCCAAAATCGTTTTAATTTACTGTTTGGTAAATTTATTCAAGTTTTCACTACAAAAGAACATCCTTTAGTAATATTCTTAGATGATTTACAGTGGGCAGACTCAGCTTCTCTAAATTTGATGAAACTGTTGATGAGTGAAGCCTCCAATTCCTATTTGTTGATGATAGGAGCATATCGGGATAATGAGGTATTTCCTGCTCATCCGTTAATGTTGACCCTGGATGAAATGGGGAAAGCACAAGCCACGATTAATACTATTACTTTAGCACCTTTGTCGGTAGATAATATTAATCATTTGGTGGCGGATACCCTGAGTTGTGATGGAGAGGTGGCGAAACCATTAACAGAGTTGGTGTATCAGAAAACCAAGGGAAATCCGTTTTTTACGACTCAGTTTCTACTGGGTTTGTATGGGGATGAATTAATTAAGTTTAATCGGGAAGTGGGGTATTGGGAGTGTGACATTGCTCAGGTGAGGCAACGAGCGCTGACGGATGATGTGGTGGAGTTTATGGCACAGAGGTTACAGAAGTTGCCGACGGAAACTCAAGAAGTGTTGAAGTTAGCTGCTTGTATTGGTAATCAGTTTGATTTAGGAACATTAGCAGTAGTTTGTGAGCAATCAAAGGAAGATACAGCAGATAGTTTGTGGAGGGCTTTGCAGGAGAGTTTTATACTGCCTCAAAGTCAGGTTTATAAGTTTTATCTTGGACTAAACAAACAAGATAATCGAGAGGGAAATTCTCAGGTTGTTAATTATAAGTTTTTGCACGATCAGGTTCAACAAGCAGCTTATTCTTTGATTGCCAATGAACATAAACAGAAAACGCATTTGAAAATAGGTCGAATTTTATTAAAAAATATTCCACAACAGGAACAAGAAAATAAAATTTTTGATATCGTAAATCAATTAAATTTTGGATTAGATTTAATAAAAAAACCTGCTCAAAAAGATGAATTAGCCAAATTAAATTTTATTGCTAGCCGTAAAGCTAAGGATGCAACTGCATATGTTTCTGCTGCTAAGTATGCAGATAATTGCCAACGCTTACTTCCCGAAAATAGTTGGAATCATCAGTATGAATTAACTCTTTCATTACATCAATTACAAGCAGAAATAGCATATCTAACTGGTAATTTTATTGGGATGGAAAAATTAGCCAAGCAAGTTTTACAAAAAAGCAAAACGACTCTTGATAAAGTCAAAATTTATGAAATCAAGATTGAAGCTCTGACCGCTCAAAAAGATATGCTTGGTGCAATTAATTCTGGATTAGAGATTTTAAAAATGTTGGGAGTAGAATTTCCCAATGAACCATCCCCTGCTGATATTGATGCTGCATTTAAAGAAACTGCAATCGCCATGGCAAATAGAAAACCATCTGAACTTTTAGAATTGCCACAAATGCAAAAAGCTGAATATGTCAATGGGATGCAAATTATGATGAACTTAATACCATGCACTCACATGGCAAAGCCCCTACTTTTTCCTCTAACTATCTTAAAGCTGATTTATTTATCCTTGAGTTACGGTAATGCACCAGCTTCGAGCTTTGCTTATACGGTTTATGCAATACTATTATGGGACGCTGTTGGCGATATTGTATCTGCATACGAATTTGCTTGCTTGGGATTAGAGTTATCATCGCGATCTCCACAAAACAACTTAAAACCAAGAACAGTCTTTGTAGCTTATTGCTTTTCCATGCATTGGAAGCAGCATTTGAGTCAAAGTTTACAACCTTTAGAGTTATCTTATTCTAATAGCTTGGAAGTTGGAGATTTGGCATTTGCAGGCTATTGTGCTAATACCCGAACTCGTCAAGCATTGTACATTGGTAAACCTTTGGATGAATTAGCTTTGATGACAGCTAATTACAGCGAGGTTTTGCAAAAAATTAATCAAATAAATACTTTTAGCTACAATGAAATTTTTCGACAAACGATACTTAATTTAGTGGGTGACGTCGAAAATCCGGTTTTATTAATTGGTCAAGCTTGCGATGAAAAAAGTCAATTACCTATACTGGAAAATGCTAATGACGGACAAGGTTTAGCATTTTTATTTATTAATAAATTATTTTTAGCTTATACTTTTGGAAATTTCCATCAAGCTATAGAAAATGCCGAAAATGTCAAAAAGTATTTGTATGCGATCGCAGCGATGTACATTGTATCCATATTTTATTTTTATGACTCTCTGTCTAGGTTACAAAAATTTACATCAGTTTCAGAGAACGAGCAAATAGATATTTTCCAATATGTAAATTCTAATCAAGATAAAATAAAAAATTGGGCGCATCATGCACCAATGAATTTTCAACATAAATATGATTTAGTTGAAGCAGAAAAACATCGCGTATTAGGACAAAATGCTCAAGCACTCGAACTGTACGATCGCGCAATTTCTGGAGCTAAAATCAACGAATACCTGCCAGAAGAAGCATTAGGCAACGAACTAGCAGCCAAATTCTACCTCGACTGGGGCAAAGAAAAAGTTGCTGCGGGCTACATGCAAGAAGCCTATTACTGTTATGCTCGTTGGGGAGCCAAAGCTAAAACCGACGACTTAGAAAAACGCTATCCTGACTTACTCACTCCAATTTTAAAACAGGCAGCACAAAGCCTCAATTTCCTTGAAACTCTATCAACTTTTACCCAATCTAGTATTTCAATTCATAATTCCATCACTGCTACCCATCCCTCTACTAGCAGTATCAATAGCGCTCTCGACTTTGCTACTGTACTCAAAGCCCAGCAAACCCTTTCAGCAACTATTGAGCTTGATGAATTACTGCGCCAACTAACTCAAATTATCTTACAACATTCAGGATGCGATCGCTGTGCCTTAATCCTTCCTGATGAAACTGGAGAATGGCAGGTACAGGCGATCACCACACCCAAGGAGATACAGCTATGCACTGAGCCACTTAATAACGATCGACATCTGCCTGTCAAACTGATTCAGTATGTTAAAAACACCTACGAAACAGTTGTTATTGATGACTTAGAGACAGATTTGCCGGTGGTAGACGATTATCTTAAGAAACATCAACCTAAGAGTGTTTTGGCCTTACCAATGCTGAACCAAGGTCGTTGCATCGGCACAATATTCCTAGAAAACCACCTCACCAGTGGGGTATTTACACGCGATCGCATCCTGCTCCTGAACTTTCTCTGCACCCAAGCAGCAATTTCTATCCAAAACTCTTTGCTTTACAAAGAGTTGGAGCATTCCCTCCTAAAAGCTCAAAAAACTTCCCAGGAACTGATAGAAACTGTAGCTATTTCTAAAGGACAACAGCAAATTTTGGCACTCATTGCCCAAGGATTACCTCTAACTCAAATGTTGGAAGAAACATCCCTATACATTGAAAGTCAGAGCCGCCATGCCGCTTATTGTTCTTTCTTGTTGCTTGAAGGCGGAGAACGGCTGCGCAATCTCGCCTCTCCTAGTTTACCAGCCGACTACTGTGCTTTGATTGATGGCGTTGCAATTGGCCCGGAGGTTGGCTCTTGTGGAAGAGCTGCCTATTACAAGGCATCGGTCACAGTGACCGATATTGCCACCGATCCCCTGTGGGCTAATTTACAGGTTGCTTTATATTTTGGCCTATGTGCCTGCGCGTCTACGCCGATTTTAGGTGCAGATGGGCAAGTGCTAGCTACCCTAGCTATGTACCTACCTGAACCTGGTGAATTTACCCTGCACGATCGCCAGTTAATAGAAGTTGCCACCTACCTGGCGCGCATTGCTATTGAACGTCACCAAGCCGATATTGAGCTACAGCAACTCAATCTGCAAATGATCCAAGGGGAAAAAATGGCAACTCTAGGCAACTTAGTCGCGGGTGTCGCCCATGAAGTCAATAACCCTATTGGCTTCCTCAACGGCAGCATCGAAAACACCAAAGACTATGTGCAATATCTGTTTGAACATCTAGATACCTATCAATCCCAACAACCTCCAAATGAGGTGGTGCAAGACAGTGCTGAAGAGATTGAGCTAGAATTTATCCTGGAAGATTTGCCTAAGCTACTGGACTCAATGCAAAATGCAACCGATCGCATCAAAGGCATCAGCACCAGTCTCCGCACCTTCTCCCGTGCTGATACAGAACATAAAGTCAGCGCTAGTTTGCATGAAGGACTCAATAGCACTCTGTTAATTCTGAAATATCGCCTCAAAGCGTCGGAGAAACGTCCGGGAATTGAAGTGGTTAAAAACTATGGTGATGTGCCTGATATAAACTGTTTTCCGGGACAACTTAACCAAGTATTTATGAATATTCTAGCTAATGCTATTGATATGTTCGATGAAGTCGCTCAACAAATGACCTTGGAGGATTTGAAGAGTAATCCTCAGAAAATCACAATTCAAACTGCGAATTTAACGGAACAAAATGTCGTGGAGATTCAGATTTCAGATAATGGCAAAGGGATACCAGATGAGGTCAAATCTAAGATATTTGAACATTTATTTACTACGAAGGGAGTAGGAAAAGGAACTGGATTGGGGCTGGCGATCGCCAAGCAAATTATTGAAGAAAAACATGGAGGTAAAATTGATTGTATTTCACAATTCGGTAAAGGCACAAAATTTATCATTACTTTACCTTTAAATTCAGGCTAATATCATGTCTGTTTGAATACCTACAATAAAAATTTTAGGGAATAGGGAGTAGGAGAATTTTTCAAGGTACTATGCTGGAAGGGAGGAGAAGATTTTTGACCTTGAGAATTATAATTAGAGTAAAGTTATAAAAAAGTGTTTTGAATAACTGGCCATGAACTTAAATATAACATCCTTAACAGATTACGAAATCGGCGACTTAATACATGAGAGCGAGCGCACTATTGTTTATCGCGGAGTGGCTAAAGTAGATACTCAACCAGTAGTTATTAAACTGATGCGCAATGACTTTCCTTCTTTTCAGGAATTAGTCCAGTTTCGCAACCAATACACCATTGCTAAAAATCTATCTGTTGAAGGTATACTCAAACCATTAGCTCTGTTAAATTATCAGAATCGCTATGCCTTAATTATGCCAGACTTTGGTGGCATTTCTTTAGGTCAATATTATCAGAAATTATCACCTGGTGCAAAAGACATATCCAGATTTTTAGACATAGCTATTCAAATAGCAGAAATTGTCTATAAATTACACCAAAATCGAATTATTCATAAAGATATTAAACCCGCAAATATACTAATTAATCCAGAAACTAAGCAAGTAAAAATTATTGACTTTAGTATTTCTAGCTTACTGCCAAAAGAAACTCAAACTATTCAAAACTACAGTGTCCTAGAAGGAACTTTAGCCTATATTTCCCCAGAGCAAACTGGAAGGATGAATCGAGGCATAGATTATCGCAGCGACTTTTATTCCTTGGGAGTAACCTTTTTTGAGATGTTAAATGGAGTCTTACCATTTGAAACTACCGATCCTATGGAATTAGTCCATTGTCATATGACAAAAACTCCTGCGAAGTCAAACTCTCAAGTACCGACGGCCCTGGTAAATATTGTCCTGAAGTTGATGGCGAAAAACGCGGAAGATAGGTATCAAAGTGCTTTGGGTTTAAAATATGACTTGGAAAAATGTCGGCAGCAATGGGAGTATAAGGGAGAAATAGAGTATTTTGAGTTGGGAGAGCGGGATATAAGCGATCGCTTCTGTATCCCGGAAAAACTCTATGGAAGAGTTGCAGAAGTGCAACAGTTATTAGGAGCATTTGAGAGAGTAGTAATCCCCCCTCAATCCCCCCTTAGCAAAGGGGGAGGTTCAGAGCTAATCTTGGTAGCAGGTTTCTCTGGGATTGGTAAAACAGTAGTTGTTAACGAAGTTCACAAACCCATAGTCAGGCAAAGGGGTTATTTCATCAAAGGCAAATTTGACCAGTTTAATCGCTCCGTTCCTTTCTCAGCATTAGTGCAATCTCTGCGAGATTTAATGGGGCAATTATTGAGTGAAAGTGATGCTCAACTACAGGAATGGAAAGATAAAATTCTGGATGCAGTAGGAGAAAATGGAAAAGTAATTATAGAGGTAATTCCGGAGTTAGAAAAAATTATTGGCAAGCAACCTCCTGTACCAGAACTTTCCGGTAATGCAGCACAAAATCGTTTTAATTTACTGTTTGGTAAATTTATTCAAGTTTTCACTACAAAAGAACATCCTTTAGTAATATTCTTAGATGATTTACAGTGGGCAGACTCAGCTTCTCTAAATTTGATGAAACTGTTGATGAGTGAAGCCTCCAATTCCTATTTGTTGATGATAGGAGCATATCGGGATAATGAGGTATTTCCTGCTCATCCGTTGATGTTAACCCTGGATGAAATGGGGAAAGCACAAGCCACGATTAATACTATTACCTTAGCACCTTTGTCTGTGGATAATATTAATTGTTTAGTAGCAGATACCCTGAGTTGTGATGAGGAGGTGGCAAAACCGTTAACAGAGTTGGTGTATCAGAAGACCAAGGGAAATCCGTTTTTTACGACTCAGTTTTTGTTGGGTTTGTATGAGGATGAATTGATTCAGTTTAATCGGGAAGTGGGGTATTGGGAGTGCAATATTATCGAGGTGAGGCAACGAGCACTGACGGATGATGTAGTGGAGTTTATGGCGGGGCGTTTGCAAAAATTGCCTGAAGATACGCAAAAAATCTTGAAATTAGCCGCCTGCATCGGCAATCAATTTGACTTAGAAACTTTAGCCATTATCTGCCAAACCAGTTCTGAGGAAGTCGCCGCTACTCTGTGGAGCGCTCTGGGAGAAGGACTTATTTTACCCCGGAGTCAAGCCTACAAGTTTTTCCAAGAATGGGGACAAGACAAAGATCAAGCCAAGGGAATTGTAGTGGAATATGACTTCTTGCACGATCGCGTTCAACAAGCGTCTTATTCTCTTATTCCCGAAGAGCATAAGCAAAAGACTCATCTAAAAATTGGACAATTGTTACTGCAAAATACCCCAGAAAGCTCGCGAGACGGGAAGATTTTTGCCATTGTCAATCAATTAAACTATGGTGCGGATTTAATCAAGCGACCTGCTCAACGGGAAGAATTGGCACGCTTAAATTTACAAGCCGGACAAAAAGCCAAACTATCTACTGCATATCAAGGGGCGATCGCCTACCTGCAAACGGGATTAAAACTGTTAGAGAGCGATAGTTGGACAACCCAATATGCTTTAACATTAAACCTCCATATAGAAACCCTAGAGGTTGAATACATCACAGGCAATATCCAGGAAGCCGAATCTCTTGCCGATATCGTTCAACAACAAGCGATCCAGCAACTCGATATTGTTAAAGTTTGGGAAATTAAAACCCAAATTTACATCAATCATTTTCAAATGCCCCGCGCCCTCGACACCGGGTTTGAAGGACTGGAAATGTTGGGTTTATCGCTAACCAAAATCGAGGAATTCGCGCAAAAAAATCTTACCCTTCCTCAAATTGCAGACATTGATAGCTTCCCAGAAATGGAGGAACCCTATAGTTTAGCCATGATGCGATT